>JAWOLM010000027.1:0-3222 GCA_033853455.1 Nitrosotalea sp.
ATACTTTTCAAGACGATCTTGACAATCAACATCCTTGGTAAGCACTCTAGTCAACAAATCCCTTTCAGTAAAGATACCGTAATGGGTATCATCCTTTGATATGAGAATGCTGCCTATTTTTTTTGTATACATGATCTTTACTGCTTTGAAAATGGAATCATAATAAACACACCCGTATACTTTTTTTCTCATCACATCATCTAATACTGGATTTCCTCCCGTTGTGCGTAATCCACGTAACATATCTGAGACAGTTATGATGCCAACTAATTTCTTATCATCGAATACCAGTAAACGTTTTTTTTCTTCAAGGGTTGTTTTTGCAGCATTAATTACGAGCTCTTTTGGGGATACTGTTGCAAATCGTTTGGTTGGAACATCTCTTATTTTTACATCTGGAATTTTTCCTTCTTTTACAATATACGTCAAAATCTCTCGTTCTGTCAAGATACTCGAAGGTTTTCCGTCCTTATTTATCACCAGATTTCCAATGTTTCTCTTTGCCATAACGGAAATGGCATCTTGCAAACTAGTTTCATGATCAACTGATATGGGATCAGTGGTCATATAGTCTTCAACTCTAAGGCTAATGGTGTCTAATACCATGTTATTGCTAGTGCCTAAACCACTATTTTACTATGAAAATAGAATCTCAACTGTGAGAATCAGGCGCTACTCATAGAGAGGTTATTTTGAATTGAAGTTGCAGTACTTACGGATTTATAATTAATTGACCAATATCATGTATGATAATGCCTTTTCAGATTTATTAGACACGTAAATGTACCATTTTTGATAAGAAATGAGTAAGGAAGAAAAACACAAAGTGATACATGTAGATGAATCAGATAGGGGATTGTGCTACTACTGTGGTAAACCCGCGTTTCTAAAAGTAGGTTTGTGGGCAGATGTATCACCAGTTGCAGAAGATACCGGCCAGAGCTGGCGCGCTATTCTGATTTGTAGAGGTTGCAATGCCAAACACAAGTGGATAGACGAGCAAGAACTGCCAGATACTTATCTAGGATATTAGGATCTCAATACTTGGATGGCTCAAAAGAGAGTTTTCGGTATAAAAAACGATTTAGGTCTTGATATAAACGCCATCAAAGTTTTACAGAGACGATACATGCTGCAAAATGAAAAGGGACAGGTTCTAGAAACTCCTTCGCAATTATTTCGAAGAGTTGCACACGCTGTAGCATCCATTGAAACAAAATATGGCAAAAAAGAGGATGTCAAGAAAATTGAAGATGAATTTTACAAAGCAATGTCAAGACTAGAATTTCTGCCAAATACTCCTACGCTAATGAACGCTGGCACTAAGGTAGGACAACTCTCTGCATGTTTCGTCATTCCTGTAGGGGACTCATTGCACGAAATATTTGATGCAGTCAAGTGGACAGCCATAATTCATCAAAGCGGAGGCGGAACAGGATTTGATTTTAGTCATCTAAGACCAAATGGAGATCCTGTAAAATCCACAGGCGGCGTTGCATCTGGACCTGTTCGATTTATGACAATTTTTGACAAGACAACAGAGGTGATAAAACAAGGCGGCAAGAGACGAGGGGCAAACATGGGTCTACTTCGTGTAGATCATCCTGACATATTGGAGTTCATAGAGTGCAAGTCAAAAGAAGGGTTTCTCTCCAACTTTAACATCTCAGTAGCCATAACAGATGCTTTCATGAAAGCTGTGAAAAAAAACAGTGACTATTCTCTCATCAATCCAAGAAACAAGCAAGTCCAAGGCAAATTAAATGCAAGAAAGGTTCTTGATTTGATAATTACAAATGCGTGGGAAACAGGTGATCCAGGAATTATTTTCATTGATGAAATTAATAGATCAAACCCTACTCCTGGCCTTGGTGACATTGAAGCTACTAATCCCTGCGGGGAACAACCTCTTCTTTCTTGGGAATCTTGTAACTTGGGTTCAATCAATCTATCTAAGGTAGTAAAAAATGGAAAGGTGAATTGGACAAAACTCGCAAGATTGGCAAGTCTTGGCGTTAGATTTCTAGATAATGTAATTGACGTAAATAAATATCCAGCACCTCAAATAGAGCGAATCACTCTTGCGAATAGAAAGATAGGAATTGGTGTCATGGGGTTTGCAGACGCCTTGATCAAGATGAATATTACATACAACTCAAGGAAGGCACTTGACCTTGCAGAAAAAATTATGAAATTCATGCAGACTGAGGCTCGTAAAACCTCTCAGAAATTAGGAAAGGAACGCGGTAATTTTCCTAATTTCGATCAAAGCGTTTGGAGAAAAAGATATCACAATCTACGCAACGCAACGGTCACAACCATTGCTCCTACAGGAACAATTTCTATTATCGCCGGATGTTCTTCAGGGATTGAACCGCTCTTTGCAGTCTCATACGTAAGAAATGTAATGGAAGGAACAAGGCTGTATGAAACTAATCATGAATTTGCAAGGATTGCAAGAAAAATGAAATTCTATTCATCTGGCCTATTGAATGAGATAAGGATTAATGGATCAGTACAGAGCGTCAGGAAAGTTCCAAAAAGCGTAAAAAGACTATTCGTTACTGCCCTTGACATTTCGCCGGATTTCCACATAAAGATGCAAGCAGCGTTTCAGAAATACACAGATAACGCAGTAAGCAAAACGGTAAATCTCCCTCAGCATGCAACGCCCGATGATGTCAGATCTGCATACTTGCTTGCATACAAACTACACTCTAAAGGTGTAACCGTATACAGATACGGCAGTAAACCAGATCAAGTATTGGCAATAGAAGGGCCTGAGCAGGGCATGAATACAAGTCGCCTAGTTGCAGATTCCGAGTTTGGTGGAGGTTGCGAGGGAATCGTATGTCCTCATTAAAATGATCCAAAATATCCGATATCAGAATTGAATCAAGTTGGAATGAAAATTCTAACGAGATTTTATTTATCGAAAATGTATTTTATTTTAATTCTAAATTTTGATCCGTAAAAAACTAGTAGCAAGATAAGGCTCAGCAGTAAAACTGGAAGGGTAAATGGAAATTCAGGTATTGGTACATACTTTACAAATAAGGGTGCAGTTTTGTTCAATGCTACTGGATCGTAGCTGAAAACTTTTTGAGCTTCTGGAGATAACTGATCTACATCCTGTGGATTGATTCCCATCTTCCCAAGACACTGGGCACTATCAGATGCAGCGTTAAGAAATGGAGTGTAGATGTATGATGCCACTGATTC
>JAWOLM010000028.1:0-4346 GCA_033853455.1 Nitrosotalea sp.
ATTTATCCCTTCTATTGATTCCAGAAATTCATTAAATCTACTTTGGCCAAGCCTTGTCATGTTACGTATGATATGAACGGTAAATTTTTTCCCAATGATTTTAAATGTATTATCAATCGGGCATGTCTTTAGTGAATCAAGTACAATTTTACATTCGTCTTCTTTCAACTTACCGATTCCTCATCTAATTTCTATTTAGTTACTTTCCAATTTATATACTTACCTTTCTATAGTGACTATGAGAAAGTAACATGGAATGCAAATCTGAAACATGCAATATAGAACATGCAACATGTTCATGCGGCTCAGAGACGGAGTGCAGTGACTGTGGTTGCGGAACCCAAGACCACATGAACCTCATAATGAAGGAATGGTATGCATCATTCCACGATGCGATGCATCAAGCGCATGTGGAACGACTCAAAAAGAGAATAGATGCCAATTTCGGACCGACGATGGACAAGGTTGCTGATGCAATTTTTGAAACAGCAAGCAAGGTATTTCAGTCCATGCTGGTGCAATCAGAAAGCAAAAGCGAGCTAGAATCAAAGTTGCAGAAAATATTTTCTGAAACAAGTAGGAGATAGATACTTTATTTCCCCCAAAATCTCCTACTTTTTTTATCTCGAATGGTCTCAGATATACCAGTTTTTATTTCTCAAGTAAGCATCATAATTTCCACAATTTTCATTCGAAATGGCCTTTGAAAAGAAAAATAGTTTAGATCAATAAGCTTGGTACTTATCTCCAAGCTCGAGCGAGGCTATCTTTAGTTTTAAGACCTCGTTAGCCCCCTCGTAAATCATTATTGCCCTAGAATCCAGAAAGTGTCTTGCCACTCTGCTTGTCTTTTGATATCCAAATGAACCAAATACCTGAACTGCTCTGTTTGCACAATCAAACGCAGCGTTTGTTGCATGTAGCTTAGCTATTGCAGCAAGCCTATCTGCCCTTCCTCGAAGCATCGAGTATTCTTTATCTTCCCGATTGAGTTTTTCCTGCCAGTTTTGGTCCTTTTCTTTTAGATTTTCTACATAGTCTTGAAGCTTTTGTCTTGCAATAGCAGCACGATAAACAAGCCATCGTGAGCTTTCAATGTTTAGTATCATAGATGACAAGTGTTCTTGGATTAGTTGTTTTTTAGCAAGAATCGAACCATGTTGCTGTCTTTTTTGTGAGTGTTTAATTGATTCTTCAAGACAGTCCTTCATCACTCCAATCGCTCCAGCTGCAACACTCAGTCTCCCATCTATCAAAGCGCTGTACGCAATGCTTAGACCTTTCCCCTTTGTACCCAGAAGATTCTTTTTTGGAATAATACAATTTTCAAATTTTATCTCTGCATTTTTTATGCTAAGAAGACCCATCTTGTTTTTCATCTCTTCTGCATGAAATCCCTTAGAGTCAGTGTCTACAATAAATGCCGAAATCCTACCGTCAGGTCCACGTGCATATGTTGTCATAACTTTTGCAAAGGTTCCATTTCCTACCCAATGTTTTTTCCCGTTTAAAACAAAGTTGTCCCCATTTTCTTCAAACTTTGTGGTCATAGAACCAGGATCACTTCCTGCATCAGGCTCTGTGAGGGCAAAGGCCATTATGCTTCTGCCAGATGTAGCTTCCGACAGATACTTTCTTTTCTGTTCCTCATCTGCCCAGTTTTGCAAAACCATCTGCCCTATTGATACATGTACAGAAAAAAATGTGCGCATCGAGTTTCCTTCCCTACCAATTCTTTCAAGCGCAAATGCATATGTCAATATGTCATAGCCTAAACCACCATACTTTTTTGAGATTGGGCATCCAAGCATTCCAATCTTTCCAAATTCTGGAACTATCATATCATTTGGTTTTTCTTCAAGATAGCATTGGGTTTCATGGTCCCGAATTGCTTTGCAAACCTTGTCTACCTTATCTAGAAAGTTTTTTTGTTCATCACTGATATCAAAATTCATCTTGGAAAGATTCGAGTACGACATAAAGTGTACTTGATTACCTGTGGCAATAAGATTATCGTGTTTATGCTCGAATCAAATCGATCTCTCTTACCGTATGTTTTGAGAGATCTACATGCAAGTTGGCGTGGGATTCGTCGCTAAAAACAAGATTGCAACGATAACATTTCCACGCTTTTGAGCTCATATTATCAATATACAATTTTTATTTATAAGGATATTGAATGATTCGTCTATTTCTTGGAAAAAGGTGATTCTTTTGTAATATTGTTCCATGAAATTCAAAAATTACAGGTAATTTCTGAATTTTTCAAACCTACCTAATTTAGTTGGACGCCTTCAACCAGTTTATGTCCAAGTATTTCCTTACGAAAACTTGGTTATAGATTGGATTCGATGGAAAAATTATTGGATTATGTAAGAAAAAATGTGGGAAAGAATGACCCCGCACATGATTTTGAACACATCATCCGAGTCTACAACAATTCCAAAAAACTTGTGAAAAAAGAACATGGAAAAGCAAGACTTGTACTAGCAGCGGCCTTGCTACACGATATAGTTTCATATCCAAAATCCGACCCACGTTCAAAAATTTCTTCTGCCAAGAGTGCAAAAAAAGCAAGCAAAATCCTGCCAAAATATGGTTATACAAAAGAAGAAATTAAAATAATTTCAGACGCAATTTTAGACCATAGTTTTTCAAGAGGTATTACACCAAAAACGCTAACTGGAAAAATACTTCAAGATGCAGACAGGCTTGACGCAATAGGCTCAATTGGAATTGCAAGAGCATTTTCTGTAGGAGGTTCCGAAGGACGTCGTTTTTACAATACTGAAGATCCTTTTTGCAAGAGGCGTAAGCCCGATGATACAGTTTGGACACTTGACCACTTTTACAAAAAATTGCTATTACTTGAAAAAAAAATGAACACAGTGAGTGCAAAACATGAGGCATTAAGAAGAATAAAAGTAATGAAACAATTTCTGGATGAGCTCAAGACAGAGATCTAGCCGTAATCCAGATACCTTTTGAATCTCTTTTCTATCTCTTCGTTTTTTCCTGCAAGAATTCTTTCTATTTCCTTTTGATATATTACCCTGACATGTTTCGTCATATTGGCAAAGTTTTCATCATTTGGATATGACTCTACAAGCGGACTTAACATCTTATAATATTCTACTACCTTGTTTCTAAATTCAACAACGCTTGGTCTTCTGATCTTATTCATTCGAAACCAAATTGTTGCCCAGCTTGCTCCTACAACATGTGGCAACAGATCAAATGCCCTGTCTATCTCAAAACCATCGTAATCTCTCATCTTTCTCCTAGAGCCTTGGCGGCAATCTTTGAGAAATATGTTACTATCATATCCGCGCCTGCCCTTTTAATTGCAGTTAAAATCTCTAGAGTTACCTCTTTTTCATCTATCCACCCCTGCATAGCGGCGGCCTTGACAAGAGCATATTCACCTGATACGCTATATGCTGATATTGGTATGTTGAATCTGCTCCTCGTCATTGCAATCAGGTCAAGATATGCTAGTGCAGGTTTTATCATTACAACGTCAACTCCCTCCGCAATGTCAGTCTCTACCTCTCGCATAGCCTCTTTTGGGTTGGTATATGGAAGCTGGTACGTCTTTCTATCCCCAAACTTCGGTGCGGAATGTGCCATGTCCTTAAATGGCGAATAAAGAGATGATCTGTGTTTTGCAGAGTGTGACATGATTGCTACATCTGTAAATCCTTCATCATCGAGTGCAGTTCTTATTGCTTTTACTTGTCCGTCCATCATTGCAGAAGGTGATACAACGTCAGCTCCTGCTCTAGCCTGACTTACAGCAGTCTTTGCCAATACTTCAAGGCTAGAATCGTTATCAATTTTATCTCCTTTTACTAGTCCACAGTGACCCGAACTAGTGTACTGACAAAGGCAGACATCGGACATTATAGCAATATCATTTCCTAGATTTTTCCGAATTTCAGAAATTGCTCTTTGGACAACGCCATCTTGTGCAAATGCTGATGTTCCGCCATCATCCTTGTGTGATGGGATTCCAAAAACCATGACAGCAGGAATCTTAAGATTTGCGATAGAGTTTACTTCGTCTACCACATCTTTTAGCGGTAGTCTCTCAAAACCTGGCATTGATTCTCCCTGAATTTTTGATTTGAGATCCTCCTGCACAAATATTGGACAGATGAGATCCTTTGGTGAAAGTCTGACCTCTTCTAACAGTTCACGAATCTTACCGCTTTTTCGGAGCCTTCTGAGACGTACGTTAGGATAGGACATTACAAAAAATACAATTTTCTAGCAATATAATTTGTTACTCTTTTGTCTTATAGTCAAAGAGTTTCGTGACAGTCTTGAGAATCTCAGAATCTCCC
>JAWOLM010000029.1:0-7564 GCA_033853455.1 Nitrosotalea sp.
TTTGCATCAGGGTTTTGAAGCGTTTTTACAATCTGTCTTGGAATCAAATCTGATGCTGCGTCACAACTAACTACCATTGTTCTTGGACACACGAAAGAACTTTTTCTAATTACAATATCATGAGGGTTTGTTAAAGTTAATTTTTCATTTCCTTTTCCTTTTATTTTGAATGCCAAATCTTTTACCGCTATTGTACAACTAACATCTGATTTTGAGTTTTGGAGAAGTGTTTTCAATTTTTCTGGCAAGTCATTACAACCTGAACTTGCTTTTACTCCGATGATGCAATCACCATTTGTAGTAAGATGTGATTCTGTTGTTATTTCGATTGTTTTTGGATGCAATGATCTTATGTTTTCATGACCATAGAACGGGATCTCAAAACGCATGATCTATCACTTGTATAAACTTAAATTAAACCTTCAAAGGTAGGAATTTGAAATGCTTCCAGCAGCAGCAGGTTATGATAGAGCAATTACAGTCTTTTCTCCTGATGGTAGACTTTACCAAGTTGAATACGCAATTGAAACTGTAAGACGAGGAACACTTGCAATAGGTGTTAAGAGCAAGGATGGTATTGTTCTGGCAGTAGAAGAAAAACCAAGAAAACTTCAAAATTCTGATATCACTCAAAAGATATTCCAAGTCGACGATCACATTGGTGTTGCAGCAGCAGGTTACATCCCCGATGCAAGATCGCAAGTAGATAACGCACGATTCTTTTCACAAAGTAATAGAATGATTTACGATGAACCGATTGAGGTAGAGTCTGTCGCAAAGCATCTTGCTGACCAATGTCAACAATTCACACAATACGCTGGAGTTCGTCCCTTTGGCGTTGCATTGATTATTGCTGGAATTGATAAAAGTGGTAGTACTATATACTTGACTGATCCAAGTGGGACATACATTTCGTATGACGCTGTTGCTATTGGGGCAGGTTCTGATCAAGTGACAGAATATCTCGAGAAACACTACAAAAAAGACATGCCATTTGAAGATGCTGCAGCTTTAGCAATAGAATCTATCTATCTTGTAAGTGAAGAAAAAGATGGAGTGAAACACATCAAGATGGCTCAAATTCTTAATGATACAAAGATCATGACAAGAACTGTCGAAAAAGATCTTGAAAAATATGCAGTTAAAGCCAAAGAGAATCTCGGTAAGAGACAGCAAAAGTAACAACTAGTATTTTATAACACACTCTTGTATTTTCAGCATTGAAAGTCTCAGTCGCTATACCGGATTCATCATTAATTGAAGAACCAACACCGCTTGACAAAGCGCTGAAAATATCCCAGATTGCGCGAGCGTGTTCTATTTTTCGAGTAAATACAATCTATGTCTATCATGAAGCAGATGGTAGAGATAGAGATAGATCGCTTTTACGAATAACACTGCGCTTTCTTGAAACCCCCCAATACCTTCGCAGAGTACTGTTTAGAAAAACAGATGAGCTCAAATTTGCTGGAAGCCTGAGTCCATTGAAAATTCCATCACACACACAAACACCCGATCCAAAAAAAATCAGACAAGGAGATATACGCGATGGAGTCATTGTTTTTGCTAGAGGAAAAAAATATGTTGACGTGGGATTTGAGCAATTCATCCCATATTATGGACAAGAGGAAGCAGGTAAAAGAATAATTGTTCAATTCAGAGAAGGATTCCCAAATTTATCGGTAAAACAGATCAAAAGAGATGAGATCAAGCAATATTGGGGCTATGAAGTTAAAGAAGCTTCAAGCTTGAGCAATCTCTTATCTACATGGAATTCTAATGTGATATTTACATCAAGAAAGGGAAAATCCATACATAGAACCCAGAAATATTTCCAGGAAATTTCTGACTCGGAAGTGCTAATCGTATTTGGATCTCCAAAGCGAGGGGTTCATGAAATTTTGGGTAAGGCTTTGGCAAATGTTCCAAGATCTCAAATCTTGAATTTTTTCCCAGATCAGGCTACGGAGACTGTAAGAATGGAAGAAGCAATACTTGGAACTCTTGCGATCTTGAATATATTGTCACACAACTAGTTTAATATTGAATAATTGAATTTTGATCTGTAATTGAAGGACAAAAGATTTCTACTCTTTGCAATTATCGCGGGAATAGTAGGAATTATTATTGGAAGCCTGGTTATTATAACGCGTCTTACGCATTTTTTATAAAAATTCAAAGTTTTGCAAAAAAATAATCACAAGTTACCTTTTCTACTTATAGACTTATAATGGGGTAATCGACTTTTAGCGTTTATCTATGGGTCATAGGAAGCATAGTCAACCAAGAAGGGGAAGCCTTGCATATTTGCCAAGGTCTAGAGCGAAAAGCATGGAGGCAAGGATTCGCACTTGGCCTGATCTTGCTGCTGAAGAACCAAAACTCCAAGGACATGCAGGATTCAAGGCAGCATGCATGCGCATTGCAAGTATTGATGATAGAGAAAAGACACCAAATTTTGGTAAGCAACTTGTAAGTCTTGGAACAATTATTGTAACTCCTCCCATGACAATTATAGGAATCAGAGGATATTCAAAAGACAGATACGGCTTAGATTCAATTTATGACGTTTATGCAAAAGACCTCCCAAAGGAGCTAACAAGACTTTTCACAACAAAGCATGATGAAAAAAGTCTAGAGAGAGCAGAAAAGGCACTGAACCACACTGAGGAACTTTTTGCAATTGCATGTGTCATGCCACATAGAGCAGGACTTGAACAAAAAAAGCCATTTGTATTTGAAATTGCTGTTAAAGGCGGAGACATAAAAAAACAATTTGCATTCCTCAAAGAATTTTTGGGCAAAGAAGTAAAAATTGACCAAGTCTTTCAGAAAGGTGCTGAAGTTGATGTTGCCGCAATTACAAAAGGAAAAGGATTCGAAGGTCCAATTGCTAGATGGGGAGTAAAAAAGAAGCAGCACAAGTCAAGAAAAAGTGTCAGGGCGCTTGGCACTCTTGGTCCTATCAGTCCTGCAACCATCATGTACACTGTTCCAAGAGCAGGACAGCGAGGATTTCATCAAAGAATACAATACAATAACAGAATAATGATAATGGGAAACTCTGAAAATGAAGAATACAAAATTAATCCTTCAGGCGGGTTCAAACATTTCGGAAATGTAAAAGGCGACTATGTCATTTTGCGTGGTTCGGTTCCAGGAACTTATAACCGGATGGTAAAGATTCGCGCACCGGTACGATCAAAACTAACCAAAATTAATCCGCCAAAAATTCTGGAGATAATGATATGAAAGTTCCAGTCTTGTCAATTTCTGGAGCAAAAGATGGCGACGTAGAACTCCCAATAGTTTTTTCCACACCTATTAGAAATGATTTGATTCACAAAGCATATGTACATTTAGAATCTCATAGTTTCCAGAGACAAGGACGATATCCAAACGCAGGTATGGACGTAGTTGCAGAGTCAAACAGTCCTCCAACAGGACATCATGCAGCGAGAGTTGCACGTATGCATGGAGGTGGAGGTGGAAGACAAGGGCAAGGTGGTGGTGTCGCAATGGTAAGGAAGGGAAGACAAGCACATCCTCCTACATCTGAAAAAGTCATTTACAAAGCGTTGAATAAAAAAGAAAATAAATTCGCGCTATGTTCTGCAATTGCGGCAACCGCGTCCTCTTCTTTTGTAAAACTCAGAGGACACAAGGTTGACAAAATAGAATCATTTCCAATTGTAGTGTCCGACCAGATAGAGACAGTGTCAAAGTCAAAGGAACTTTCAAAAATCTTGGATTCATTACATGTAACTCAAGACATTGCAAGACTTGAGAATAGACTTAAACGTCGTTCAGGCAAGCCACAGCTGCGTGGCAGAAGCACCAAAGTAGGAAAAAGCATATTGTTTGTAGTGAAAGATGCAAAGAAACTATCAAAGGCATCAAGTTCAATTCCAGGAGTAGATGTTGTTGAAGCAAAAAATCTCAGCGTTACAAACTTGGCCCCTGGAGCAAGACCGATAAGACTTACTGCTTATTCTAAAGGCGCGTTAGACGAGATTGCAAAACTCAAATCTCCACATCTTGAATTAATGGTGACAATAAGATGAATGTAGAAGAAGCAACTCACATCATACTCAAACCATATGTGACTGAAAAGACATTTGCGTTGGTTGAAAATGAAAGCAGGATTTGTTTTCTAGTACGTGAGAACACTACCAAACCGAAGATATCTGAGGCAATCAAAGTACTCTATAACGAGACTCCAGTAGGAGTGAACGTATGCAGAACAGTATATGGCAAGAAGGCTTTTGTAAAATTTGAAACAATTGAAAAAGCAAGAGACCTTGCAACAAAGATAGGAATGCTATAATATGGTAATTCGTGAACGAATTCAGACAAAGGTGGAAATAATTGGTTAAAGAATTCAAATACCGTGGAATGTCAATCGAGGAGTTACAGAATCTTTCACTAGAAAAGTTATTTGAGCTTCTGCCAGCTCGTGCAAGAAGATCACTTACAAGAGGCATCACAGATGACAAAAGAAAACTGTTAGAGGAAACTAAACTTGCAAAAGCAGGCAAACTGAAAACTCCTATCAAAACCCATCTTCGTGATGTAATAATTCTGCCTTACATGGTAGGCCTGAGCATTAGCGTATTTTCTGGTAAAGAATTTCGTGCAGTTGATATCAAACCCGAGATGGTAGGCCACTATCTTGGTGAGTTTGCAATGACAAACAAAAGAGTTATTCACGGAGCACCTGGTGTAGGAGCATCAAGGTCCAGCTTGTATGTACCATTAAAGTGATATTCATGCATTTTGGATATTCTTTTCAAAATTATGACAAAACGCGACATGTTCGTGCCGCTCTAAGAGAAAAAACAATATCTCATAAACATGCACGTGAGATTGCAGTTGCAATCAAAGGTTTGTCAATTGAAAAGGCAAGAAATTATCTACAGGCAGTTGTAAACTTGGAAAGAGCAGTACCTTTCCGCAGATATCATAACGAGGTAGGCCATAAATCTGATACAGGAGTTATGTCAGGAAGATATCCAAAGAAAGCAGCTGCTGAATTTTCACGCTTACTTGATAATTTAGAAGCAAATGCAGAGTATCGCGGAATGGATCTTGACCGATTGAAGATAATCAATGCAACAGTTCACAAAGGAAGAAAAATTCAAAGATTTATTCCGCGTGCACAAGGAAGAGCAACACCAAAGATTGACATTCTTACACATGTGGAGCTGGTAGCTCAGGAGATTTGACATGTCATCAGTAAAAAACGTAATTCAAGACAGCTACAAACTCATGCTTTTGAAAGATTATCTAAGAAAAGCAATCAAGGAAGCGGGGTTTTCGGAAGTTGATATTCAAAAAACTCCTACCGGTACTAGGGTAGGACTGCATGTCACAAGACCTGGAATTGTAATTGGAAGAAAAGGCAGTGGAATTCGTGACCTCACTCAAGTTCTTGAAAAGGACTTTGGTCTTAAGAGTCCACAAATCTCTGTAATTGAAATTTCACGCCCAGAACTTGAACCGAGTGTTATGTGTAACAGAATGGCACAACACCTTGCAAGAGGAACTGCATTCAGACGAGCTGTCATGTGGACTCTACAAACCATCATGGATGCAGGTGCAATGGGAGTGCAAATCACAATATCTGGAAAACTCAGAGGAGAGCGTTCATCGTTTGAAAAACACAGCAAAGGTATCTTGCCACGCGCAGGATATCAAGCAGGAGTAGTAGTATCTGAAGATATTGCTCATGTTGAAACAAAAATGGGTCTTATTGGTATTCGAATTAGAATTGCAAGAAAGGAGCGATTCATACCAGAGTTTGAAATGAAGTCAAAGAAAGAAATTGCAGCGGCAAGAAAACTAGCAGAAGAAAAAGAAGTACTTGACGAGTCACAAGTAGACCGTACCAAGCCACGTACTGAAAGTGAAGAGGTAGAAAGAGAAGAACAACTAATCGAAGAAGTTGAGACTTTTGAAGAGGTTGAGGAGGAGCTCAAGTAATGGCTAGACTAAAGATGAAGACAGTACGCGAATTTAATGAAACCGACCTAAAGGACAGACTTGACCAACTGCGCTCTGAATTGACAAAGCTTAGAATAGAATCCTCAAAAGGAACACTGCGAAAAGACAGCGGCAAAGTAAAGCCTCTTAGAAGAGATATTGCAAGAGTATTGACACGACTAAACGAGATGAAGAAAAAATGATAACAAGAGATAACATTGCATCACATGAGATAATTGGATTACATGCGCAGATAGTTGAATCTAGCAACAAGCAAGTTGTAGGTGTATCTGGAAAAGTTGTAGACGAAACAAAGTTCATGTTCACACTTGATACTCAAAAAGGTCTCAAAAAATTCCCAAAAAAATCCACCAATTGGAAGTTTGTGTTCAATGATGTGGAGGCTAAGATTGATGGAACTAAATTAACCAAGAGATCATACGAACGAATAGGAGTGATAGCATGACTAGAAATATTGGGTTGCAAGTTCAAACACCAAAATCTGAATGCAAGGACGGCGATTGCCCATTTCACGGGACGCTAAGTATCAGAGGAAAACTGATTCAAGGTAAAGTAGTCAGTGCAAAAGCTCCAAAGATGGTTGTAGTTCAACAAGAGGCACCAAAATTTGTACCAAAGTACAAGAGATATGCACGTAGTCAAAGCAAAATTCACGCTCATAGGCCATTATGTATTGATGTCAAAGAAGGTGACATTGTATTGACTGCAGAATGCAGACCCTTGTCAAAGAGCGTATCATTTGTAGTTGTGGAGGTTGTGTCATAATGGCTGCAACAAAAAGTCGTGCAGTATCTGCAAAAGGTGTACAAGAATTCCGACCATATGTTACAAGACCCCTGCCACTTGGGGCCCAAGTCGTATGCGCAGACAATACCGGAGCCAAAATCTTGGAGATTGTAATGGTTCAAAAGACAAAGACAAGAGTTGCTAGGTATCCATCTGCAGCAGTAGGAGATTTTGTTAATGTCGTAGTAAAGAAAGGTCCTGGTGAGCTCAGGGGGCAAATATTTGGCGCAGTAATAATCAGACAAAAATACCCAGTTCATAGATTAAGCGGTGTTAGAGTTACCTTCGAAGATAATGCAGCTGTCCTTGTTACTCCAGAAGGCGAGATAAAAGGAACTGAAATAAAAGGTCCAGTTGCGGTAGAAGCGTCAGAAAAATATCCAAGAATAGCAAACTTGGCATCGATGGTGGTATAAGATGAAGGCTTCTACTGTAAGACACCGAATGTTATACATTGCACCAATGCATTACGTAAGCAAACAACTAGCATCTCCACTTTCTGACGAGCTACAAGAAAAATATCAACAAACTAGTGCTCGAGTCATAGAAGGAGATAGCGTCAAAGTTCTTCGAGGTGAATTCAAAGGAATTGAAGGAAAAGTTACTCATGTGTCAACCGAGCGACGAGGAGTAGCAATTGAGGGGATAAAACGTGAAAAATTAAAGGGAGGAAACGTCGACATTTACATTCATCCATCCAAAGTGATGATTACAGCATTAAATCTAGAAGACAAGTGGAGACAAAGCAAGTTAGAGGGACAAAAACCAAAAGCAG
>JAWOLM010000030.1:0-5473 GCA_033853455.1 Nitrosotalea sp.
TAATTCTTGATTCTGATATAAAAGTACTAATTTGGAGGTCTTTTATGAATGAAGTTTTGAGGAATAGTATAACCGAAATAAAGAAAAGATATTAGGGAAATCAGAGAAAAAAAGACATGAAGATCAAATGCCCAAAATGTGACGGCATAGCGGAGATGGGCGATGATTTTTCATATGTCAAATGTTCAAAATGTTCCTTAGACATGACCTATGGAGAATACATTAGATTTCTAACATACAAAGACCCTCAATATTCTGACGTGCTTGGAGATTATGCCAACGATACCAACGGCAATACAGCAGGAACTCTTGATGAGTGGTAGAAAAAAAGCTACTACAAGACTTAATTAATTTCAGAATACTAGTGCGCTTAGTTGGTATTTGTATCAGATACAGTTCTTGAAACAGCTCTTAACTTGTTAGGATTTGTTGTCGGGCTTGCGTTAGGAATTTTTTCTTACATAGGATTCAGAAATACCGGCAGTCCCACTCTGTTTAGGCTAAACATTTCCTTTTTTTCAATTGGAATAGGCTTTGGAGTAGTTGGATTTGGATACATGATAGAGTTATTCATACTAAATTATGGTCAAATCGATAGTTGGATTCAGACGCTTGGAATAGGAATCCAAACCATAGGATACTTTTTTATCGCATTTTCTCATGGTATCAAGTCATTTTTTCCAAAGTCGCGATATTTCAAATCTATCGCAATCCCTCTCTTCATCATACCTGGAAATTCACTTGAGCATATTATAAGGTCAATTTCTTTTATCCTATTGGTATATGGCACAATTGAGACTATAATGTCATATATGGAGAATAGGAAGACGAGCACAATTTTCGTTGCAGCTGGTCTTGGGTTACTTGCATTGGGCGAATTTCTAGGTTGGTATTCAGTGATATTTCCAAAATCAATACTTTACTTTATCTCACTTTCTACAAAGATAGCAGGTCTAGGAGCGCTGTTTGTTCCAATCTCACAAGTTCCATTAAGAGGAGGTATGAAATTTGGCAGCAGTGTATAGAACACACATGAGCATCATAGGAGATATTCTCGCTACTACTAGAGATGAAGCTCCGGACGAGTCAGGCGCAAGTGTGACATATCTGATTCGAAAAGCCAATGTATCTTATGGAAGACTAGCGAAGATATTGGAGACGTTAGTTCAACAAGGATTACTAGAACAGAATACCTCAGAGAGAGCTTGCAAATATAGAATCAGCTCTAGAGGTAGAGAGTTCTTGCAGGCGTATCGCGGTTTTAGAGAATTTGCCGATTCCTTCGGGTTAAGAATTTAGTCTAGTCAGAATCATCTTCGACGTCTTCGTAATCATCTTCTACATCATCGTCGAATTCATCTTCAAAATCATTTTCAAAGTCTTCAGACATTAAAAACAGAGGAAATATTTTACTATAAAAGATTTACAGCACGGATTGCTTAGCTGCGAATGATATTACATGACAGGTGCTACCCAGCCACCGCATGAAACACATATGTTCATGCCATCATCGTCTACGTACGTTTCTCCACCGGGTGGACACTGGCATTGAGGTATCTCCTCATCCATGGACAATATACACGGTCCATCCTTATATCGTTTTTAGAACAAGAGATAATTTACTACCATTTGTCAAGTAGGTCATGATGATTGTAAACTGTGATCGCAGTGGAATAAGCAAAGCTTCTGAGGTAGTCAAGAACGGCGGCATTGTGGTTTTTCCTACAGATACAGTATATGGTATAGGTTGTGATCCGTTTAATGAAGAGGCAATAAGAAAAATTTACAAAATTAAGGGTCGGGAAGGATCAAAACATTTTCCAGTTCTAGGCGCTTCAATGATTGAAATTTCGAAGATTGCAATCTTTGATGAATTATCAAGAAAATTTGCTTCCAAATTTTGGCCTGGTCCATTGACATTAATTCTTGACGTAAAAGAAGAAAAGATTGCAAAATCACTTGATCTTGATAAGAAAATAGCAGTTCGTGTACCTGCTCATCCATGCGCTTTAGACCTTCTCAAGGAATGCAAACTGCTCGTAGGCACGAGTGCAAATCTATCAGGCCAACCATCTGTTGTTAGCTCTGCAGAAATACTAGAGAAATTAAATGGATACGACATACTATTAGATGGTGGAACCATACAAAACCCTCTAGAATCTACCATTGTTCAAGTGGTTGGGAATAAATTTCACATCATACGTAAAGGAAGAATTAGTGAAAAGGAGTTACTTGCACTGGTTTGAACCTAATTGTAACATGTAGCCGTCATCTTGAGGAAGAAGCATCCGATGAAATTTCAAAAACTCTTCAGATGTTAGGCGACACCATAACCAAGACATCACATAGTAGATTTTCTGGAATAGTCATCGTTGATACATCGTTAGATCCCTTTCAAGTTGTGAATATAATCAGAACAAAAATTCTTGATGAACCTTGGAGTATCAGATACTGTCACAGGTTCATACCAATTCAAGAATCAACCAAAACCACTATTGCCAACATCATAAATGTAGTACAGAAACACATTCACAAGATGCAGCCAGATGATTCTTACAGAATTACAATTGAGAAGAGAGGATCTGACATATCTACTAAGGAATTAATCGAGTCTCTTGCAGAAACTGTGAAAAACAAGGTCTCATTAGAAAAATATGATTGGAATATTATAGTTGAAATTTTAGGTGATATTGCAGGAATTTCGATCCTAAAAGACTCTGATATAGTAAGTACCTTAAAAGTAAAACGAGATTTAATGGAGTAAAACTGCAGATCTTTCAACCAAAACGTCTTCGAGCGACTCTTTTGAAAGTATACTATCAAGTTCTTTTTTCGTTATCTTAAATTCTTTTTTTAAAAAATTGACATTGTTAGGAAAGGGTATCATTGGTTTTACTATATCTGCAAGACTAGACACTAGTTTTCTAATTAAAGGTGATTTTCCAATTGCAATCAAAATAAAGTCTTGATCTTTTTGTAGTCCCACCTTACCAATTGCTTCACTTATCTGCCTACTTGCTGCAAATCTCATTAACATATCAGTCTCAATTTTATTAGAAAGTAATGTTCCAGATCTACTGGCTGCCAAAGAAATTTCAATGATTCGTTTTGCATGTTTTATGTTTAGGACGTATTTTGATTGTATGCCCTGAATGATGATATCAGGAAATTTGGTTCTCAAAGTTTCAAGAAGTTGCAGGGGAGTGTCCTTTAATTTTCCTATTCGAATTAATTCCACGTTATAATCTGAGATCATAAATTAACTCTTTTTTTGCCGCCACCATGCACTATTGGAATTATGCTTACAATATCCCCATCCTTAAGAGAGGTCTCATTTCCTTGCAGAACAGATGAATCCACACCATTTATTGCTATGAGGATATTTTTTGTGTCAAAAATAGACTTGTTCTTCTCAGCCAGATTTTGTAGAAATGCAAGAAGATCCGTTACTGGCATTGAATCCTTTTCAATTGAAAGTTTATCAGACGTAAATGATCTCTTTGCACCTCCTAAAAGTTTGACTGTTATCATAATCTAAGGAACTAATTGGTTCAATATGGAATTTTTGATTTTTGATACACAGAAAGTTTAGCTGACCAGTTGTTCTTCCATCTCTTTAGTCTCAGAAATTATTTCTTCTTGTGTAGCCATAGACTCTTTTTCCTTTTGTTCTTCAAGTTCTCTTCTCAAATGGGCTGTTATGTAACCTGCAATCTCATTTTTTAGCCCCTTTGATCTGACTACAGCAACCTCATCAAGTACTTTCTTATTTTTTTTAAAGTCGACGCCAAATTGTCCTTTATAAGTAGTCATAAGCTCGGTGGAAATTCGTCGGACTCTATTCACATAATCGATGGGCGTAAGGGGTATTTTATACCTATACGCCAAGATAGGAATTTGTGTTTTTTTCTATGATCTCAAGTGCTTGCTCATAGCGCATTCTAAGAATGTTTGATGCACAAAAAAGAACACTTGGAAGAAAGGTTATTTGTGCAGTCTTGTACCCGAAACATTTCGAAAATTTTACTGGGCCATCTGTCTCAAGCAATACCTTGTCAATCCTCGTTTGTGAGAGAAGAACCTGTTTGTCTTGGGAATAAACCATTGCAGGTCCATATGAAACAAAGCACTCCATATCCATGGCTTTTTGGAGTTGTTTTTTGTTACCTGCAAACCAGTGCAGTAAGATACCTCCAAGACTATATGATGGTAAAAAAGAAAATATCTCTTCTAATGTTTTTCGTGAATGAATCGAGACAGGTTTCCTAAGCTTTTCTGCCAAAGACAGCATCCTCTCAAAAACATGGACTTGACGTTTAAAGCCTGCCTCGTCTGTCACATATGTCTTGTCAAGCCCTATTTCACCTATACCTGATATTTGGTTCGAGTTGTCCAAGATTAGGCGTTCAACCGATTCTAGATCATCGTCTGCTTTCTCTGGATGAATACCAAGAAAGGGTAGCACCAAACTACTTTTCTTACCCAAATCAAGCGTCGTTTTTGAACTTGTCAAGTCCATAGACACACAGCATGCTCTGATTTTCATCTTATCCATAGCTGTAAGAATGAATGGTAATTCAGGCTTGAATTCATCATCGGATAGGTGAATGTGAGCGTCAGTTAACCAACTCATGAATGTAATCATAAAATAGTGTGTATTAATCGATTTCCAGCTAGTCTTTTTTCTACTCTAATTCTTTTATCACAGATGTTTGGAGTTAAATTATGACAACATCCGAATTTGGTCTTTCTGTGATGTATAGGATTCTAAAAAAGGCTGGGGCTGACAGAGTGAGTGACGAGTCTGCAAATGAGCTAAGAAGGATATTGGAAGAGGTTGGAACATCCATTGCTAAAAGTGCAGTAGAGATGTCAACACATGCTGGTAGAAAAACAATCAAAGCAGAAGATGTTAGACTAGCTGCAAAACAGTTTTCAAAATTCTAATCTAAAAGATTTAATTGTTCATAGGAAACCTGTTTGATTACGGTGAGGTGGCAGAGCGGCTATGCGTTCGCCTGCAGAGCGAATCTATAGGGGTTCGAATCCCTTCCTCACCTTGGATATCATAATAACCTACTTTACTAAATATACCAAATTCTACACATTTCAGATTTGGCAGATAGAAGTAATGGATTACTAGAGTACATACCAGGTGCAAGACCACCAGTACAACAATTTTCGAATGGCCAACCGTTGGAAGGATTTGTTCAAAATGTTCAGTACAGTGTAAAAGAATATGCGGAAAACGCACAAAACGAAGTCGAAAAGGGGCACAATTTTCTCCAGTGGGTACTAACAAGAGTCTTTGAGGCAACTGAGGATGATGCAACAGATGCGATCATTGATGGTCCAAACGATCTGGGTATAGATGCATATCTTCCAGTTGATTTTTCCGAAGATAAGATCTACCTCTTCCAATCAAAATATGGTACATCCCATTCTATGGAAGCAATTGCCAAGTTCAGCCACG
>JAWOLM010000031.1:0-4475 GCA_033853455.1 Nitrosotalea sp.
TCGGATTTTACTTCGCCCGAGCTTGTAATTCCGTTGGAACCAAACCCTATGATAGCGGATGGAAACACATTTTTCAAATACAAAAACGGTAGCACCTTTAAGAATATCTTTGATATACTAAGCGAACTTTTGGGATTAAGCTCTCCAATACTTGTAAAGGACGTGATGTTTTCTGCGACTGAAGTTGTAATCAAAGTAACTGACGAATATGAAGCAAAACAGAAGTTCCTAAGCAGTATTAATGAAGTACAGAAAACTCTCTCAATTAAACGGAGAAAGAACTAACCCTCAACAAACCCTAAAAAATGGGAATTTGTGTATACTATCGATGAAAAGTCTATCTGTTCTTATGATAATCGCCGTTGCAATGTTACCTATACTGCCACTTGCACATGCCCAAAGTCTTGATACTGTCTCAGCATATCTAAAAAATGGCACATGGGTAGTACCGGTAAACAAACAAGTCCAGATTTCTGCTGATGTGACAAATGGAGTTAACAGAGACCAATCATTTGCATACATTGTACAAGTGATAGATAATAACGGAGTAGCAATTCAGTTATCTTGGCTCACTGGTACGCTTAGTGCAGGCCAGTCGCTTAATCCGTCGCAATCTTGGACCCCTACAACACCTGGAAATTACACTGCTCAGATATTTGTGTGGTCAGGAATAGACAATCCAGATGCTTTGTCTCCACCACTTGTCATGAAGATTTCAGTAACTTAGTTACACATCGGTTATAATTTGGTATAAACAAGTTAGGTTTGTTGAACAGGAAAAGCGGTTTAATTACAGGAATCATTCTTGCTGCTTCTTCAGCCTTTTTCTTCGTATTTCTAGGCTTTCCGCTTTTTAATCAGCAGTCTGGAGATCAAGCGAATTCCCCATTTGCCAGCAGTGTTCAATCTCCCCAAGAAATAAGCACTATTGCAAATGATATCGATTCTTGCATCTCAAACCCAACGTCTGATTGCGATCAAGAGATGGCGCAAGTACAAAAATTCTGCGACCAAAATAAGGGGCAGGAACAGAACTATCCGTTTTGTGCGGATTCTAGGGTGCAAATGTATCTTGAACAAAGAAACACTGCCTCCCACATAACAGTAAATGGCGGCGGAACCTAAAACCTAATCTTATTTCTGCACTTTGTAATTGTTGATTTCTTATTTCTCAGTGGCTTTGAGAAAATTGGACATGTTCTTTGCAACAAGGGGAATTATCTTTTTTGTGATTATCTGATGAAAGTCTTCTGCGTTCGCATCAAAAGAGAGAAGTAAGACATGCGACAATCTGCTATTCTCATCTGCAATGGGAATTGTTGCTCTTATCAGCTTTGTATAGTGAGAGCTCGCATACATTATCTTTCCAAGCTTGTATTCCCATCTTAGTCTGGTGTACTGTCGTGTAGCAGCAGTAATCGCGTATTGTGCCCTCTCCTCGGAGTTTAGTAACGGAGTAAGCCCTTTCCTGTCTGCAGTAGCTTCTAATTTTCCGTCACCATCTGCAATTCCTGCAAATCTTATCTTAGGATCTAAAGCCAAAACATTTCTGCAAAATTCTTCAAATACATTCATCAATAGACGTAATGTCAGTAGCTATATTTGTTTTCCCCAAGTCACTTTAGCCTTTGATATAATATCTTGAAGTCTTCAGCAATTCTGTATGCGGCATTTTGTATCTTTGTAACCTCTGTCATGTTTGGTTTGCCGATCGCAATCTGTCTCATCATTGTCATGCATTTGTGTACCTTGTTGTGGTCCACATGATCTTCCTTATCAGACCACATCTTAAAACAGTCATCAAATTCAAGGCAGAATCTGAGTATAAACTCCTCCCAACGTGGCTGCGTAATGGGATAGCCAATTGCATACGCAAGCTCGCGAAACTCATTGCTTCTATTTATCAGCAATCTGTCAAGCACATAGCGAACTTTGGCTGAATCATATTCTCCAGTGACGAGTTTAGCATGCATGGTAGAGTATAGTGTTGAAGAATGATAAAGACTCGGATTATAATGCAATACACTGCAAACGGATGCGAAATTCTAGGTATTACTTGAAATGCTTTTTGGTTTTACTGCTTGGAATATGTAATTAACAATGAGCATAAAGGCAATCCATATGCCTAAGAATAAGACGGTGGTGTATGAACCAAGACACATGTGGCAAATGAACTTGTTTATGAGAAAAACAATTCCTCCTCCCACAAATACTCCAGTTGCATAATCTGCAAGTCTCCACCAAAAATATTTCATCAGGTTTCATTGTGATATGGACAATATAAGACTGATTTCTACAAGATCAAGATATTTATGGAATCAAGACAAAATATGACTTGTGTTCATTGATTGGACTGTTCCGCTGTTAATTGGCGTGATTGGAGGACCTTTGGCATTAATTGTCAAGTTTTGGTACAAAAAGAACGGGGGCAGCAAAAGCAAATTTTCAGACAACGGAACTTACGTACGGGATGATTCTCTATATCCATACGATGATTCTGCTTCCTCGTCAAAAGAAAGCAACACCAAGAACAACAACTCATAAATTCGTCTCCTTATCTCTGACAACAGATGGTTCTTCCACCAAAGAGTCCGCAAGAATCGCATGCCGAAATGACTGTCAGGATGTTCCCTTCTGACGCCAATCCTGCAGGAAATGTTTTCGGTGGAGAGATACTAAAGCAAATTGATCTGATTTCAGGTCTAGTAGCTCAAAGGCATGCAAAAACGAATACTGTTACCGCAAGCATAGATAGGGTTAACTTTCTAAAACCTGTCTATGTTGGAAATGCATTAATCCTTAATGCAAGACTCAACTATGTTCATCACTCTTCCATGGAGATTGAGATAAAGGTAGAGGCAGAAGATTTGATGACAGGCAATAGGACCTTGACAAATACTGCCTATGTAACAGCTGTAGCATTAGGTCCTGACGGCAAGACCTGTGAAGTACCGTCTCTTCTTCTTGAGACCGATGAAGATAAGCAAAGATTTGCAGAAGGAGAAAAGAGAATGCTACAACGACTCAAGGAACGTGGAAAGCGCTAGAGTTTAGCTGCAACTAAAGGAACCAGGGGGGCCATTTCTAAGCACCTGCTGAAACTGTTCTGCAGAATATTCTTTTACTACGGAGAATGGAATTGCGCCAAAAATGGGTGCGTCGACTGTAGTAGTTATCTTTGCCAATGTTGGGTCAAAGGTAGCATTTTCTTGTTTTAGCTTGAGTATGGTATCCGAGTTTAATGCAAAGATACCGTCCATTGTGGACATTGTCTTGGGAGAAATCGTAGTTCCACTGATCTCTGCTTTTTCTATTTGCTCCGAATTGTAAAATGCAACTATCTCATATTTGTTAAAACTTGCAGGGAAGAAAGAAGGATTGCAGACGTCTGCCTGTATATGGATCTCCGTCGGAGAGATCTGATATTGGTTGCCAAGGTTTGGTCTGAATTGAAGTGTACTGACGGAATAAACATCAAGCCCTACATATGCTATAACTATTACAGCAATCACTGCAGCTATTATGGCAATTTTTTTTCTTGATGGCGAGTTTTTAACTTCTTGAATAGTAGCATTCTCAAGGGACTCGTTATCATTTTCTTGTTGTACTGGAGTATCAAGCGATTCATGCTCTATGTGCTCAGAAGACTCGGAGGTTAGATCTGGAGACTGGAATTCTTTTGAAATCTGCTCCAAATAGTTTTGATCAGAGGCATCAAGAGATCTGCCTTGTTGAAGCGTTTCTAGGATCTGCTGTAGTCTAACCCGATCTCCTTTTTTAGAATCAAGGAGTGCTTGAACTATCTTTATCTTATCCTCTGACATCGCGTAGAAATTAGATCCACTCAATTTAAAGGAAGTGATTCAAAACTACATCTTTTAATTCTAGAATGCGATTGACAAGACATGCCAAAAATTAAAGTTGAAAAAACTATCAATGCAGACAGAGAAAAGATTTTCAATATGGTTACAGATTTCGAAAGTCTTCCAAACAAATTTCCGCAGTTTTTCAAATCAGTCAAGATAATATCTAGAGAAGGAAACACGATAACCACAGAGGACCATGCCGTGATGGCAGGAAGAGAAGTTCATCAGACAACAAAACATGTTCTGACTCCACCAGAAATAGATGATGTTCAGCTCCTTTCAGGTGACGCAAAAGATAGTCGTATAGTCACTACATACACAGCAATTCCTGAAGGAACCAAAGTTGTTGTAGAAGGCGATTTTAAACTGGCAGGAAAACTCAAACTGGTTGGATTTATGGCAAAGGGCAAGATAGAAAAAAGCATAGAGGAAGTAATTGATCAGTTTGCCAAAGTAGCAGAAAGTTCCTAATAGAACACGTTCAAGAGAATATGTGATAGCATATTCGACAATCCATATTTAACAGGAGAAAAGCTACTAGTTACTATGGCATCCTTCAAATCTGTCGTCAAAGCGATTGTTTTGATAATCAGTGGAATTGCGATAGTA
>JAWOLM010000032.1:0-2968 GCA_033853455.1 Nitrosotalea sp.
CAAGTCAAATTTTCTTTTATCAATACATAAATACTCAAGATCCTTGAGTATGGACTAGCAAATGAGACCAACGAGCATCTTTTGCATAACGTTAGTTGCACTTATTGGAATTTTCGGATCATCTTTCTTAATCTTAACTCCTGCCCACGGTGCACATTGTCCTGCTACGGGATGTGTGCAGGGCGGAGATACTCTAAATGTTAGTGTAACTCCCACTTACGGCGCTGCACCCTTGACAGTTACTTACAAGGCTTCATTTGCTAACAACAGTACGGTGAAATCATCTGCATGGAGTTTTGGAGATGGTTCTTCAGTAAGCAGCGGAATGAGTGGAACACATACATACGGAACAGCAGGAAACTATACTCTTACTGTAGACGTGGAAGCAAGTGATCTCACAAGCTATGTACAGTCGTACCAGATATCAATAACAGGAAAAATTGGAGTCAATGTACCAAGTAACATATTAACGCCAAAAAATGGTACTGCGTACCAATACCTATTGCAGGAACACAATAACACGTTAGTAGCTACAGGTCTCGCACCACTCGCCATACAAACCGATGCATTATCTTATTCACAAGGAGATTCCATAATCATCCATGGCGCAGTCAAAAATGTGTCAAACCAAACTGCGGTAACCATTAGAATTTTTAATACATTGAAAAACTTGGTCTCAATAGCACAGCTGATTCCAGCTTCAGACGGTAGCTTTTCTACCAAAGTTCTTGCGACAGGTCCACTATGGACAAAAGCTGGCAACTATACAATAATTGCACAATACGGTCCCGCTACTAATACTACTGCTTCCTTCTCTTATGGCGGAGGTGATGGAACATCAAAGCTTTCAGCTCCACCGACAACCAGTACATTTACAGTACAAACAAGCCAAGGATCATTTAACATTCCATATACAATACGCGGCGGAACAGTAACAAACATGCAACTTGACGGCGCAAGTCACATACTAACAATTACAATCAACGCACCATCAGACGGTTCGATAAGTGTAGACATTCCAAGAGCATTCATGGATTCCAAACAACAGGTGGTAGTCCCTACAGGACCTAACACTACATCAACTACACAATTTAATCAGGCAGAGCTACCAGATGCACCATTCACAGTACAAATCGGCGGACAGAGTGCTCAAGTCACAGAAATAAAAGATGTCAATTCCAGAACACTTGGAATATCATTCCACAAGGGTGATACTACAATAAGTATAATGGGTACTGTATCAGTTCCAGAGTTTGGTCCAATCGCAGCTCTAGTACTTGCAATTGCAATTGTATCAATAATTGCAGTATCTGCAAAGACTGGACTAAGATTTATGCCAAAATACTAAACTCGTTTTTTCAAAACATCAATTTACGTACAAATAGTAACAATCCAAATTCAGACAAATTGTGTTAGATTTCAAACTATACTTAGATTATTATACAACTAAATGAAAAGCTAGACAATGAATTTCGAATTCGAAGAATTCGAGTCTCCCGAAGACATATTTGTGTACATGTCAACCATGGCACCTCCAATGAAAAGTATGTTGCCAATAAATTCCTACAAGGGATATATTTTCTCCATGATTCCTCTAAATCCAACAACTGGGGATTCCTATCTTTTGATTTACACAAAAGGTAAATTTGATGGAAAAATGTTAGAGTTTGACATGAATTTGAAGAAATACAAAGTAGTAGAGGCAGCAGAACGGGCAGACAGAATATACTTTGTAGTTCTCACCCCCAAAAGAAATACACTTGCAGACGCAGCACTCACGGAATTAGAAAAATCTAGGTAGTATAGGCAGGAGCATTAACCGACTTGCTTCGTGCATATTTTTCCATTATATCCTCTGGAAGCTTTCCATTGAACAGTTCTTTACACAAGCCTCTCAGGTAACGCATTATTGCCCAAGTTCCTGCTTTTATCATACTGTACATAACAGGCTTCATGAGAGGACCGTAAGTCTTGTTTCTTAGGATTATAGGAATAATATCATTAATGACTCGCAGGTTATGTTCCCAGCATTTCCAGAACAAAGTAAATTGTGCCTCGTTTAGATTGCCAAAGTGCATCGAGTTCTTCTCGTTAAAGTCTTGATAGAGTAATGGCGCAACAATTCCTCTCATGCTCATGCGTTTGAAATCATCAATTAGATCTATCGTGTACTGTGTTTCGTCAGGGGTTTCATCAGGCCACCCTATGATCAGCGTAGCTGCAGGGAACCAGTGATTTTGATTCATTATCTTTGCTCCTTCTCTTACGACCCACCCCCATTCATCAGTTGAAAATGGTTTTGTCTTCACTCCAAGATGTTTCTTAACCATTCTTGGTGCAACTGTTTCTATTCCAAGATTTGTAGCCAACCATTTTTCGTTGCTCATACCATTAATTTCTGATATGTCATGGAATAATTTTGGATCAGCACACACAGCGGAAAATGTCATGTGAGTTGTTCCGACAAATCTGGCACCAAGCGATTTGAGCCCTTTCCATAGCTCAGTTATTGCATCATAGTTTGGTCTAAATTCTCGATTGTCACATCCATAGAGAAGCATTTCATCTGAATGTAACCAGATTGAATCAAATCCATAATCTAGATTTATTTTCGCTTCTTTTTGCAATCTTTCAAGCGGTAAATCCTTCTTTGATCTTTTATTGACATCGCAAAAGTCGCAACCTCTTCCACATCCTCGCATTGCTTCAATAAGCGAGTTAACAGTTGGGCCTTGAATTATTGGAATGTTTTGAATATTTTTTACAAAGCAATGCATCAATTCGGGAGCATCCCCTTTTTCCAGATCATGAAATAGATCTAGTGCGAGTTCATCAGCCTCGCCTACCACAACTGTATCAATACCATGAATTTTCATTCGCTCAGTTTTTGCAAGTTCCCAAGCGCCGTTTCCACCAACGGCTACATGAAAATTATATTTTTTCTTGAGTTGAATTATTTTAGCACACA
>JAWOLM010000033.1:0-3187 GCA_033853455.1 Nitrosotalea sp.
CACAGGCTGTTCATGGCATTTTGCATTGCAGGAATGTTTGTTGGAAACAGTACTGTTACAGACCCCGAGTCTGTAGATGTCTCATATCCTGATTTTATCAGCGAGATGAAGAGGATTGGGGCAAAAATGTCAGTAACCTAGAAAATCCAGATGTTTTCACATCTGATAATCTCAGATTGTCCTAATACCAAACAATTACTCGATAGATATTATGCTGGATGAACCAAGCCATGGTTTTTGTAAAGAGATTATCAAGAGTTTCGACAGAAAAGTTCTTGCAAGACCCGTTTATGTGATACAGGAACATCACGCAAGGAGATTGCATTGGGATCTGAGATTTGAAATCGATGACACCCTGAAAAGTCGGGCTCTGCCAAAAATTCCGCCCCAAACGGATGGAGAAAGAAGGCTTGCAGTTGCAGTCGACGACCATCCAATTGAATACGCCTTGTTTGAAGGAAAGATTCCCGCAGGAAACTATGGAGCAGGCGAGGTCAAGATTTGGGATCATGGAACTTTTGAGATTTTGGAAAAAGAATCAAAGAAGATAGTGATTAACATCAAAGGTGAAAAGCTCAAAGGAAGATACTGCCTGCTTCATTTCAAACCAAACGAAAAAAATTGGTTATTTTTCAAGCTGAAATGAAACTAGAAGAATGTGTAGAAAATACGAATGCCATATTACAAGATGTTAGGAATTATTTTTTAGATTTCTTTATTATCTCGTCCCAGAGATCTTTAGGGACAGGCATCACAGAAAGCCTTGATATCTTTAACAGCTCCCAGTTTTTGAATTTGGCATCTTTTTTTATTTCAGCAAGCGTGACAGGTCTCTTCAGTCTTGATAGAGGCTTGACCTCTACTACAACAAACCTTTCGTCGTCTTCCTTTGGATTTGGATACGGATTGCTCATAATCTCGATTATACCAACGGCCTGTTTTTCGTCTCCAGTATGATAGAAAAACGCCTGGTCTCCCTTTTTCATTGCACGCATGTGTTTTAAGGCCAAGTTGTTATGAACACCGTCCCATACTGTCTTTTTGTCTTTTTCAAGCATGTCATAGTTGTAGGTAGTAGGCTCTTGCTTTACAAGCCAATAGTTCATTGATCATGTCCCAGTGTATCAGATTATAGATTTTTCCCTAACTCTTTTTTCATCAAATAAAACAAAGATCTTTTTTCCAAAAAGCTTGCATCAAGCAAAGTTTTTTCCGGCGCAAAGACTTGGATCCTGTCACAGTTCATTTCATGGGCCTTGTTTTGCACATATCTTAGAATTTCCAACATGCCTTCTCTTGTACCGTTTACAAGCCCAAGCTGCAGTGTTTGTGGAAAATCATTTGATTGGTTCCATATGCCTACTGCCGATATCTCTCCACAATTTGTTGATGATAAAATTCTTCCTTGCAGTACAAGCTTTTCTACTTCCTTTTCATCAATTGGCAACCACCTCCACGAATCTGCATATGTCGATGAACCAAATTGATCAAGTGGTGGCTGGTTTGTTGCCATAGTAACACTCGAGTTTTGTTTTTCTGGAGTCATCGAATACAGCCTCCACTCTTCCTCCACATAGTATCCCACAGACTTGACAAGTTTTATCGAGGGCAAATTCTGGCTTTCAATTACAAGTCGAACGGTTCCTTTTCGTATGACCGACTCTGCATGGGTCATCATCTTTGTCCCAAGCCTCTTTTTGCGGTATTTTGGATGGACTCTCATTCCTTCAAGCCATGCCTCTTTTGCAAAAAAAGCAATGTGATACATCCCTACAACTGAACTGTCTTCTTCCAACACATACAGTCCGCCAGCTGATATCCACTTGTCCCAGACATCTGAAATATAGTCACCCCACGAAAAAGTATCTTTACAAAATTCCAAGACAGCTCCCTTGTCTTGTTCTTTTGCAACGCGAATCTCCACGATAAATCTACACAGCTACCAACTTTCTAACTTTGTCGCATCAAATTTTGCCAAAAAACCGTTGCGACTCTAAAGATTATAAGCATCTAAATGAGAATTTCATCATGTCTTCAAGTTCTATCGGTCAGCGATACGTGTTTACTAGTTTTGGCGAGAGCCATGGAAGATGCATAGGAGCTGTGGTTGACGGCTGTCCCGCAGGGCTTGAGCTTGAAGAAAAAGATATTCAAAAAATGCTGGACTTGCGCAAACCAGGCCAGTCAATCATAACAACACAGAGAAAGGAAGAAGACAAGGTAGAGATTCTCTCCGGCGTCTTTCGAGGATATACGACTGGTGCTCCAATTGCAATGATAATTTGGAATCAAGACCAACGTTCTCGTGATTATGAAAACTTGTCTTTAAAACCAAGACCTGGCCATTCTGATTATCCAGCGTACATCAAGTACAAGGGTTTCAATGATTACAGGGGAGGCGGTAGATTTTCCGGCAGACTTACTGCAACGTTTGTGATGGCAGGTGCAATTGCAAGAAAATTGCTTGCCCACACTCTCAAGGTTGATACATATTCTTACACTTGCCAGGTAGGCAAAGTAAAGATGAGCAGTCAAGCAAAATCAAGTATGAAAAATTTCATTTACAAAAATGAAGTGAGATGCCCTGATACGAGAACTGCAGAAAAGATGCGCTCTGCAATACTTGCGGCGAGAAGAAGCGGTGACTCTGTCGGTGGAGTAGTAGAATCAATTACTACAAACATTCCCGTCGGTCTTGGCGAGCCAATCTTTGGTTCACTCGAGTCAGATCTCAGTAAGGCATTGTTCTCAATCCCAGCCGTAAAGGGTGTTGAATTTGGTTCTGGCTTTTATGGCTCTACTCTTCACGGTTCCGAAAATAATGACGAGTTTACTGTAAAGAACGGAAAGATAGTAACCAAGACAAACAATGCGGGCGGCATACTTGGAGGAATATCTACTGGTATGCCTCTTGTGCTTCGAGTTGCATTCAAACCGGCTTCATCTATTGCAAAAAAACAGCACACAGTAGATGTCAAGACAAAAAAACCTGCTTCGTTGATAGTTCAGGGAAGACATGACCCATGTGTTGTTCCTCGGGCTCCTCCCGTAGTTGACTCACTTGTTTCTGTAGTACTTGCTGATCATGCTTTAAGGGCAGGCTTTATCCCTCCAGTGATTCGATGAGAAATGTCAGACATTGACAAGCTGCGCGACAAGATAGACAGGATAACATTTGACATACTGA
>JAWOLM010000034.1:0-12255 GCA_033853455.1 Nitrosotalea sp.
CAAAAAATGGTCATAATCTGCTTAATCCAATCCTAAAACTAGTTCTCTTCGATGCTGGTCTGACTTTTCTATTTACATTCTATGAATCACATATCTGAAAAGTGAATTGTTGTTCCAATTAAAATTCTAAATTTTTGGCTAGAAAAATAAAAAATAATTTTTCAAAAATTAGAAAAGATTGGTACTGACTCAAAGGTTAAATATCGTGTAACTAGAATTAACTCATGCCAACTACTTACATATTGATAAATTCTGATCTAGGTTCCGATATGGAGATAATCAAACAAATCAAGGACATCCTTGGAAAAGAAAGTGGTGTAAAATATGAAATTCAGGGAGTCTATGGGGTCTACGATATTATAGTCAAGATTACAGCAGATTCGATGGACCGCCTAAGAAGCATGATTACAAATAAAATAAGAAAGATAGACAAGGTCTATTCTACCTTGACAATGATGGTAATAGAAGAGCAGGAAAAATAATTAATTTCTAATTGTGTCAACTACCCGCAAAATTTCTGACTCTGTGTTAAAAAAATGTGGCGAAGCTCTGATTATCTTCTTGGAAAAAATTTCTCTTACCGCAAGAACCATATTTGATTTCTCAAGTTTCTTGACCAACAATTCAGAATCCTGATCTTTGATGGTAAAAGATACTATGCTTGTCCTCATCTTGTCCTCCTGAGGTCCAAATAGAGTAACACCAGGAATTTTTGATAGCTCTTCACGCATCAAGTTTGCAAGTTTGACGTTTTGCTCCCTTATTTTTTCAATTCCTATTTTGAGAAGATAGTTGACAGAGGCCTCAAGTCCTGCAACTCCTACCCAGTTGCGAAATCCAGCCTGAAACCTTGCGGGCATTTCCTTGTAGGCCAACTTGTTGTCATGAAAAATTGCAGAGTCACCTCCAACCTGTAAAGGCTCTAGCATCTCGGCTGATTCTCTTTTACAGAAAAATACTCCCATGCCCATTGGACCACACAACCACTTGGATCCGTTAAAAGACATGAAATTGCACTTGATCTTGTTCACATCGACATTGTTGATGCATCCCACTGTTTGTGCAGCATCGATAAAGTAAGGTATGTTACTTTGTGCAAGAAATTCGCCTATCTCCTCTACAGGAAGTATGGCTCCTGTATTAAACAAGGCATGACTGAGGACAACAAGCTTGGTATCCTTGTCTATTGCCCTCTTCAACAAATCAAATTCAAAATACCCAGTTTCATCGATCTTCATCTCTCGCAGTTCTACTTTCTTGCCAATTCTGACCCAAGGATAGTGATTTGCGGGGTGTTCATGGGTTGAGCCTCGCGTTATGATGTTAGATCTGGGATTGAAATTCATGCCATTTGCTACAAAGTTTATTCCATCAGTCACGCTTTGTGTAAGAATTACCTCTTCATGTCTGCATTTGATAAGTTGCGAAATCGCTTTGCGCAAATTGTTAAGACGTTCTTTTACATAATTGTCTGAAAGCTCAGAATCGGGTCCATATTCATTATATTTAGAAAGAAAATCATTCATTGCATGAATGCTTGATTTTGGCATTCTGGAGGTAGATGCGTTATTTAGATAGATCCTGTCCTTGTAGGGAAATTCTTGTGAAAAATCAAAGACCGAATTCATTATTATATTACAATTCAGTATCTAATGCGTTGTTTAAAAATCATGACAATGAATCTCAGAGTCTAACTCGGTTGAAAGATATCATTTCAGAAAAACAAATCAACTCTATTTTGTATTCAGATCCTTTCCTAAAAGCTGGTTTCATTTCAAAACTTGTCAGTGAAGCAGAAACTAGTATTTTGTATCTTGACCTTGATCTGTTGTACAGTGGATACGTAACAGCAGGTATACTCAAGCTACGAGAAAACCTTGACTTGTTGCAACCTTCAGAAAATACATTTGAAAACATGTTGACAGAGATACTGGTCAAAACAAGCACATCAAAAGTGCTAATTATAATAGACTCGATAAATGGTCTTTACAACATGTTAAATTACAAAAAGCAAGTTGGAAAGACAGTTACCTCCATCGTTATGTTACTTGCAAGCATTGCTCGTCAGACCAATTCTTGTATTGTTATAACCAGCATGGCAAGATACAAAAAAGAAGAAGGATGGGTTTTGTCCCCCACTGGCAAGCGTCTCATTGAAACAAAAAATAGCAAAAAGATATTGCTTGAATACGGAAAGGAAGGAATCTCTGTAAACCCATTGGATGGATCAGGAAAAATTCTGATTCCTGTCAGTTCAATACAACTCTAATCTAGTCTTTTAATTATGTGATATCCAAACTGTGTCTTAACAATATCCGAAATCTGTCCTTTTTCTAGCGCAAATGCTGCCTTTTCAAACTCTTTTACCATTACTCCCCTTCCAAAAAGGCCTAGGTCGCCGCCTCTCTTTTTTGAAACATCTATAGAATATTGTTGGGCAAGTTTTGAAAAACTCTCTCCACCTGCCAGTTTTGCCTTGATCTCTTGAGCGACGCTCTGCTTTTCCACCAGAATATGTGCACAGTGAATCTTGGTTACCATGATCAAAAGTTAGTGACAAATTATAAAAAATTTAGGGCCAAAAATTAAATCGTCATTCTAACTTTTTAGAATAAACCAACTTTCTCAAACGCTGTTATAAAATTCTCAAACGCCGTTATAACATCGATTTTTTCAGCAAGTTATATTAAGATCATTTCAAGTAATACTGAACATGCCAGTTGGAATTATTCCAGATATAGGCGAACAAATGTGCATAGGATGTGCACTCTGTGTAGAGATTTGTACATCACTAGGCCCAGACGTATTAAGAGTAAAACCAGTAGAGGGCTGGAAAAGAGGTAAAGCATTTGTATTTTATCCAGAAAGATGCATCTCAGACGGTGCATGCATCGGTGTTTGCCCAACAAAGGCAATCTTTTGGATGAGACCAATGGACTTTACTCCAGGACAACCAGTACCACTTTACAGAAACTCTGTATTCGTCAAAGGTTGGACCGAGCTCGCAGAATAGGTCTAACAATAACTTCTTTTTATTATTCTTTTAATTTAATTTCGTTTTCTACATATATTGGACATCCCCATATTTACCGATGAGCAAACCCGGCAATCTTTGGCGAAGAGTACACGGTAAAATTACAAAGAAACCTACAAACTTTAGTTGGCTTATTGATAACAAACTAGCAGGCAGTGGAATGCCAACCACATTGGAAGAGATAACTTGGGTGCAAAAACAAGGGGTAAAATCAATTGTTACCATGACAGAAGAGTCGTTGCCCGAATCCTGGGTAAAGAATCTAAAATACTTGCATGTTCCCACAGAGGATCTTTCTGCACCTGATATGGAACAAATTGATCAAGCAATAGAATTCATCCACGAAAGAATTCAAAACCAAGAGCCTGTCATGGTTCACTGCGCCGCAGGAATAGGAAGAACTGGAACCATTCTGGCATGCTATCTTGTAAAGTATCATAAATCCTCTGCAAAGGATGCAATAGAAAAAGTTCGAAAAGAAAGGCCCGGCTCGATTCAATCTGAATCGCAGGAAATAGCTATAGGCCTGTATTACAAACATGTGCGAAAGTAGCTACTCTGGTATTGATGTAGTTACCATCTTTCCGTTTTCAAGTTTGATGAAGAGATACCTGTTGTCTTTGAAAATTAGAGTAATTTCGTTGTCTTTCTCTGACTTGTCTTCGACTTCAAGTAATTCTTGCCCTCTGATGCCATCGAATTTTGCCATGATGAGACTCTAATCACTCCATTAATAATTATTTTTAATTTATCAACTAGTTTACCTCAGAACTTATCTACAGGAAAACGAAATTTCAAATGAATAATGAAAATATATCTTTCAATTCTATCGCTAATGATTATTTCAATTCTATTTTTGTCCGTATCTTACGAGGAAAACTCCAATATTCCAGTTTGGATAAAGAATAATGCAAAATGGTGGTCGGAAGGAGCCATTAGTGATTCTGACTTTGTCAAGGGAATTCAATATCTGGTTCAAAATGGTATAGTCAAAGTTCCACCATCGCAAGATCAATACCTACAGAACTCAAAGCAGATTCCATCATGGATAAAAAACTCTGCAGGATGGTGGGCAAACGGATTGGTAGATGATTCAGAGTTTGTGAAAGGAATCGGATATCTAGTTCAAGTGGGCATAATTCAGGTAAGCTTATCACAGCCACTAAACCAGACAGAGAATGCAATTTCCCCATCAAATCAAGAGCCCAACCAATCTGCTATACCTACCTCATGTCAAGCAATCAATGACACATTACCTGATCCAACATGTACACCAGGTGCAGTTGATCCAACAATAACACAAAACAACATTGATTCTACAATTTGCGTTTCTGGTTATACAAAAACAGTACGACCACCAGTTTCCTATACTGAACCATTAAAGTTCAAACTTATGGACGCATATGGATACACAGATTCTGCAAGCAACTATGAGCTAGATCATTTAATTCCTCTTGAGGTTGGGGGTGCACCTACAGATGTGAGAAATTTGTGGCCTGAACCTCATTACACTGATCCAAATTCCTATGACAAGGATGGATTTGAGAACTATCTCCATGATCAAGTGTGTTCAGGCAGTTTGGATCTTCAGACTGCACAAAATGAGATTGCTACTAACTGGATAAAATATTGGAATGAAGCCGGTAGACCATAATCATATGCTATTTTTTTAGATTAATTCTATTTTGTGATTTCAATCTCTATTTCTTTAGAGTTTGATTTGGTATCGACTGCTTCAGTATAATCATGCTTGAACCAAGATACATAGACCTCTGCTCCGATCTTATGCTTTCCTGCTCCAAGATCCGAGGCCTTTACCTCCATCTTTTCGTCAAAATCAAGTAAGAGTTGCTGTGCCTCTGCTTGATTCATTGGAATATGCGGCTCAAAATTCTTGGATATCTGTACCCAGACCTTCTTTTCTGCCATCTGGGTAAGCTTTGGATTTCTGGTCCAAAAAAGAGCGGCCTTTTTGTACGAATCAACTGGAGTACCGATCTCATGCTTTCTTAATCCGCCTGAATAGAGCTTGACACCGTATTTCAGCTTGAACACATTGTCGTGCTTATTGTATGCACGTTCCCAGTTTTTCTCATTGAATGCTTCACGGAGTCCTCCAGTGACAGAGAATTTCACATTTATTGTCACCTTGTCATTTATACCAAACTTATCGGCAGATTTTTCTAACAAAACCTCTCCAATTGTATTCTTTTCGTTAGTCAACTCTTCATAATGATTTATATCCTCAATAAGTATTTTTTTGACTTGCACATGGACGTTCAGGTCAAAAAGTCTTCTTCAAAAGAAGTTCTTCTAGATATAAAAAAATCTGATATAAGTACACTATACATCGTCCAGCACGAACTACTAAAGGATCCAACTGTAGAGTTTGCCGGTGTAGTTCTAAAACACCCACTCACCAAAGAGTATGCAATGCGTGTAAACACATCCAAAGGCAATCCTATCAAAGAGATTGAAAAGGCCACGCAGGCTGCAATAGAATATTCTGATGAGCTAAAAAAAGCAATTTCAAAAGTTAAAGGTGCTTAAATGAAATTTTGCCCCAAATGTGAAGCTAGGCTTAAGCTAGCTACTTCAGAGTCTGAATTTGTATGTCCAAAATGTGGTTATAGTGAGAAAGGAACAAAGGCAACAAAACAGATGAGGGCAGAAGGCAGTACCACGATTAATGTCCTTGACGAAAAAGAGAAAAAAGAAGCCTTACCCGTCATAAAGATTGAATGCACAAAATGTGGTAACAATGAAGCAGTCTGGTGGATGTTACAGACTCGAAGTGCTGATGAACCCACAACACAATTCTATCGTTGTGTAAAATGTAGTTATACTTGGCGAAACTACGCATAAGGTTTAACTTGAACATGCTAGACATGTGAATAAGTTTGGTATTTTCTGCAAAGACTGGAGGTTCTGATGAATGGAAGGCAGTAATATCTGCCATATCTACTCTTGTTGAAGAAGCAACCTTTGAGGCTACTGGAGAAGGAATTGCTTTTCGAGGGATGGACCCATCTCATGTTGCACTAATTGATATTGCATGGCCAAATTCTGCATTTGAAAAATACATTTGCGATGAGGATGTAAAGTTTGGTGTAAGAATAGACGAGTTTGCTAAACTGATCAAGAGGGCTGATAAAAAAGATAACATTGAGATTAGTATATCAGAAGAAAAATTGCTACTTGTTACAATTGGTAAAAATAAAAAATACAAAATGAGACTGATAGAAAGTTCTGCAACAGATACCCCTTTACCAAAGATAACATATAATGCAAAAGTTGTTGTAACATCAACTGAATTTGATAAAATTCTAGGAGATGTCCAAGTAGTTTCTGAATATCTCTCAATTAGCGCTACTGCTGGCAAGGCAGAGTTTTCTGGAAGAGGTGACTCGGGAGAAGCAGTAATCACACTTGAGAAGGGGATGCCTGAAATGCCAGAGATTGAAGTTAAAGAAGACAGTAGTGCCACCTACAGCTTGGAGTATCTTAACAGTATTGTAAAGGCAGTAGGAACCGTAGCTGGAACAGTGGTATGTGAATACTCTACCAAAATGCCACTAAGACTTGAATTTAAAGTAGCGAACGTTGGCAGAATTCATTTCTACTTGGCTCCAAGAGTTGAAAGTTAAAAGAATTTAAGGATAATAAAGTCAGGTATACTGATTTGAAATTAGTTCTAAAGTTTGGAGGTACTTCTATTGCTTCTGCGGCAAACGTTAGAAACGTAGCCAATTTGATAAAATCGCTCTCAAAAGAACACAAGATTATACCTGTTTTCTCTGCAATAAGTGGAGTTACAGACGATCTGATTAGAATAACAACTCAGATCAAAGACAGAAATGAAAAGGCCGCAGATTTGCTTGCAAAAAAAATTATCAAAATGCATATGGATACATCTAACCAATGTGTAAAAAATCCAAAGGTCAGAAAAGAACTAGTAAACAAAATGAAATCTGACCTTGACGAATTTGAAGAGCTCTTGCATGGCATGTTACTCATTGGAGAAGTTACTCCAAAATCTTCTGATTATCTAATCTCCTTTGGAGAAAGGTTGTCCATTAATCTAGTTGCATTTGCTTTAAACGACATTGGTGTCAAGGCTATACCCTTGACAGGAAAAGATGTTGGAATTGTGACCGACGCAAACTTTGGGGAAGCAAAACCATTGATGGATACAACAAGGCTACACGTATCTCACAAAATTGAAGGCCTTTCACAGAAAAAGATAATGCCGGTAATAGGCGGCTTTGCAGGTGCAGATCAACATGGAAACATAACAACATTTGGTAGAGGTGGTTCAGACTATACTGCCACAATAATTGCATCTAGCATAAAAGCAGATGAAGTATGGCTCATGAGTGACGTAGATGGATTAATGACAACAGATCCAAAAATTGTAAAAAATGCCAAACTTATCAAAGAAGTCTCATACGTTGAGGCAATGGAGATGGCCCTTTTTGGTGCAAAGCAAATCCATCCAAGAGCCCTTGAACCATTAGTTACAAAAAAAATTCCATTGCGAATACGAAGTACATTCAATTTGAAAAATCCTGGCACCCTTGTAACGGCAGATCCGCAGCCTGATACGCAAAAGACGGTCAAATGTGTAAGTGCAATAAGGCATACTGGATTGATCGATGTGAGAGGTGGGAGTATGGTAGGCGCACCTGGAACTGCTGCCACGATATTTTCCGTTCTTGCAAAGGCTGGTGTTAATGTCATGATGATCTCTCAGAGTCCATCCGAATCAAGCATCTCAATTATTGTAAAAAAGAATGATATGGACAAGGCTGTCAACGCCCTTGAAATGAATTTACTTGGAAAAATGATCAAAAAAGTGGATGTCACTGTAGACGTATCCATTATTGCATTAATTGGTTCTGGAATGAGGGGAATTGTCGGGGTTGCGTCTAAAGTATTTTCTGCCGTTGCAAAAAGAGGAGTAAATGTGATTATGATTGCACAGGGATCTTCTGAACTTAATATTGCATTTGTTGTAAAAGATTCAGACTGTAACGCTGCAGTACAGGCATTACATGATGAGTTTGAACTTGCAAAAAGCAATTAGATAATTTTACTTGCAACCATACAATGATCTGGCATTAATTTTGCAATTACAGATCATGAAAAGGGATAAATTTGCTCTAAAAATTTTCTATTCGTGATGGCAGGCAAATTATACATTGTTGGTGTAGGGCCAGGACACCATGATCATATGACTTTTCGAGCTAAACAAGTAATTGAAGAAAGCAACACCATTGTTGGATATGAAACCTACGTAAACTTGGTGGAAGATCTCATTGAAGGAAAGGAAGTCCACAGATATGCCATGACACAGGAAGTAGAACGGGCTCATCAATGCATAGAGCTTGCAAAAGCGGGAAAAATTGTCTCTCTTGTCTCAAGTGGAGATCCTGGCATCTACGGCATGGCTGGTCTGATATATGAAATTCTTGCTGAAGAAGGATGGGACAGAAAAGAGGGTCTATACGTCGAGATTGTACCGGGAGTTTCTTCACTTAACTCTTGTGCGGCATTGGTAGGTTCTCCGCTTATGACTGATTTTGCTGTAGTTAGTATGAGTGACTTGCTTGTACCGTGGGAGATTATAACAAAAAGAGTAGAGGCTGCTGCACAAGGAGATTTTGTAATTGTGATATACAATCCGGCTAGCAAAAAAAGAATTCATCAACTTCAAGACACGCGAAAGATTTTGCTAAAATACCGAACCCCTAATACTCCGGTAGCCATTGTCAAGGGAGCATATCGAGAATCACAGGAAGTTGTTCTTACTGACTTGGAAAATATGGAAAATCACCAAGACAAGCTAGGAATGATTACTACTGTAATAATCGGCAACTCTTCCACTTACAAATACAAAGATATGATGATCAATCCTCGTGGATACACATCAAAATACAATATAGTAGAGCCACAGAAAAACAAAAACAAATGAAATCAATTCGGGTAGGTCTCACCTTACCTCAAGGATGGCTTGATGAATTTCCAACACCAAATCCTTACGAACAATTTCTTTTTTCCAAAAACGTTGCACTAGAGGCTGAAAAGCTTGGTTATGATGCAGGATACGTATATGATCATTTTATTCCATATTATGGAAATAATAGCAAAGGTCCATTTTTTGAGGCCTATACACTTCTTACCGCCATAGCATCGACTACATCAAGACTCAGAATTGGGCAGGTGGTAACCTGCAACTCTTACAGACATCCCTCACTTTTGGCTAAGATGACATCTACCCTTGACGCAATTAGTAATGGAAGACTAGAATTTGGAATTGGCGCAGGATGGTTTGAACAAGAATACAATTCTTACGGATACAAGTTCGATTCTGCCTCATCTAGGATAGAACAACTGGATGAATCTCTTACAATCATAAAGAAAATGTGGAAAAATGAAAAATCTACTTTTAAAGGCAAGCACTATTCGATTAAGGATGCAATATGCAATCCAAAACCCGTACAAATTCCTCATCCGCCAGTGATGGTGGGAGGAGCTGGAAGTAAACTCATGGAAGTTGTGGCAAAACATGCTACAAGGTATAATCATCCATTTGGAACTCCAGAAACTTTGGAGGAAAAAATTAATCTATTGAAAGCAAAATGCAAGTTGGCAAACCGAAAATACAATGAAATAGAAAACTCTGTTCTTTTGCGTGTGCTCGTAGGAAAGGACGATGATGATGTAAAGCAAATCATTTCGGGTTTAAAGAAGAAAAATGAATCTATTGCAGATTTTATTCTTCGTTCAAAGGATAGCATTGCTTTGGGTACACCAGAGGGGGTAGCTGAATATCTTAAACGCTACCAACGAATCGGCATTAACTACTTTATAGTAAATTTCGTAGGTCTGTCAAAATCACTTGATATGCTTTCAATATTTTCAAGTAAAGTAATTCCTATTCTCAGGTAGTGGCCTTGATTGATTCGTAAAGATCTTGGGATAGGACAAGTTTTTCCCGTAGAGGTCTGATTATGTCAGACACATATTTTCCAGCAGCAAACTTTAGGTCGGATGGATGAATTTTCTTTTCCACAAAGTCCTTTTCTAGCTGATGATAGGTCGTGTAGCTTACGTTGCCGCCAAATTTTTCTGGCCTTTCAATGACTATGTCCTTGAATTGATGAAATACAACGTATCTGAAAATCTCAAGAATTGGATTTTTCTCTACAATACCCTCAGGACACCATGCTTTCTTGAATTTTGCCCCGATCTCTTCATCTGTATCATGGATGAATATTCCAGAAGCCGCTTTGGATTTGCTCATCTTACTTGAAATAATTTGCGAGTCAGAATCAGAACTTTTCTCAGGCTCGCCTAATCCTGCAAGTATGTGATGATGAACAGCTACCGGAACCTTCCATTTTAGCTTTGGAAAAATTTCCCTAACTAGCATGTGTATTTTTCGTTGATCCATTCCTGCATGCACAATATCTAGGTCCATAGAATGAATGTCTACAGCTTGCATGGGGGGATAGAAGAGCTGGCCCAACTCAATCTTGTCCTTGTCCGCACTTCGTCCCATTATGGTAAGTGAACGCATAGCCCTGTCTAGTGACATATTTTTTGAAAATTTGACGAGGTCCATCCAGTATCCCCTTCGTGATTCATATAGATCAGAACCCTCGATGATTTCTACACCAGGGCAGAATAATTTGAAAGCATCAGCATAGTATTTTGAAACCATTCTGATCCTGTCCCAATCTCCTCCCAGCTTGTTATTGATGTAGGTGTGCCAGTCTGCTAAAAATACAGTACACTTTACTCCAGCCTTGATAAAGTCGTTTATCTTAAAACCAGTAACTATTAGACTGCCCAGATGCAAAAATCCCGAAATCTCTAATCCTATGTAATGCTTGGGTTGGGAATTTGTATTGAAGAGATTGACTAGTTCTTCCTGTGTAATTACTTCCTCAGTGGGGTCTCTTGTAACCAAATTGATTTTTTCTGAAACATCCATTGCGAGTCAAATCTCCCTTTGTGACCCTATAAAGTTACGCGTCTAGATCATCTGATTTCTTTCTTGGTCTAGTGCTAAGATATAATGCATGTGAGCTAATGACAAAGGCTGCAAGGAACATTTTTGTGGCAAAGTTCAGGTTCCATGGTCTTGATGGGTCAGGATAGGCCACTGTCAAAGAATCAATATCTGGAACCTTTCCATTTACAATCCCAGCGGTAATCTGCGCGTTAAGAACAATAAAGTTGTAAATTACTTCGTAAAGGGTTATTGCCGCAAGCGCTGCTAACATTAATTGCACCAATGTAAGTTGCCAAGAGGGAACAGAGACAGTTTTCTTCCATCCAATTCTTGTGACGCAATACCAACCAATTATTGAAGAAAAGAACAACCACGATGTTAATTTCGCAAAATGGGTTGTGGGAAATTCGGTCTTTTCTAATATTTCACCCATCACATATTTTCCGTTTTTTTGCCATTCTTGTGACATTTCATAAACCCCGTAGAAAGTTATAGATAGCATTATGAACGCGCAGATGTAGAAAATATACAGGAATATTCTGTATCCCGATTGATCTTCATGTAGGTGTACCTTCATTAAACTACGATTGTTTTCATCTGAAATATAAAAATTGGTTTTAATTTTATTCATGAAGTTTAATTATAGTGTAAAATTTGATAATTAATAATTGAAAATTCCAATAAACACACCCGTAATAGGTAACGAGGAAATCAAAGAGGTATGCTCTGTTTTATTAGAAAAGTCACTAACAAGTGCTGCAAACATGGGAGGCAAAAGAGTTCAAGAATTTGAAAAACTACTCGCAGCATATACAGGATCAAGGTATGCAATAGCAGTAAATTCAGGAACTGCCGCCTTACAAGCAGCTCTCTATGCCCTTGACATAAAGCAAGGTGATGAAGTATTGCTTCCTTCATTTACCTTCGTAGCAACCGCAAATGCAGTTGTATCTGTTGGAGCAAAACCAGTTTTTGTTGATATTATATCAAACAATTACACCATGGATCCAGATGATCTGAAAAGAAAGATCACAAAAAAATCTAAAGCGGTGATTCCTGTCCATTTATACGGAAATTTTGCATACATGAATGAAATTTCTGAAATAGCAAACAAATACAATCTGGACATAATTGAAGACGCTGCACAGTCGCTAGGAACAACCTACAAGAATAAACAATCAGGAACATTCTCTCGTATGGG
>JAWOLM010000035.1:0-11274 GCA_033853455.1 Nitrosotalea sp.
TCTCCTTCCATGACTGTAATGTCTTTACTCATCACTAAGATAGGATCATGATTGACATGTTGGACTAGTACAACCAATGTGGCTTTGTCATATGCGCCATGGCCATCATCTACATTGAGTTGGAATGTCAACGATGTTGTTTGACCTGCTGGAACAGCAGGAGTTGTAAATGTAATAGTCGGGTTGGTAGTGCTATCTAGTTTTACAATTGGACCGTCTGTTTGTTGCCATGAATAAGTTAGTGTATCTCCATCTGGATCTGCAGATTCTAAACCTGAAAGTGTGACTTGGGTTTGTTCATTAACGCGAATTGCCTCAGTATATGCACTTGCGTTGGTAAGAAGATGGGGCATTATCATAACAAAAGCCACTGTTAACGCTAAGATCGCGTAAGTTCTCATCAAATTCAATACGTTGCAACTACCTATCTAGGATGATTAAAACTTTTCTATCTAATTATTATTGATAGATTATTCTAAAATTAATTCACCATATGATCGAAAAATAACATCATATTGACAGCGACGGATTTCATCCGTTCCGAAAAGATAAACAAAAAGATCATTAGGATTGGTGCGACGTTCTATACAATTTGCCGAAAGCAGGATCGCAAATAATTGAAGTAATGATCTAGCATGGTTCCCAAACGTGGACTAATTTTTAACAAACCGTCAGATTAAACAAGATGTCAAAATGAAAAATATCACATTTGTAGAATTGGTCAGGGTTTTCTTTACGACAAGTTTTCCATTAGTTTTTAATTAGTCGTAGCATTCATAGCTCTTGTGGCAACAAGAGGTCAGATATTAATTCCAATAGCCATTACTGCTGTAATCATTGGGGTTGTTGGAGTACTGACAATTCCTACAGAATCGAAACTGGCTGAGGTAAAATTTCCAAGAGGCACCATAAAAATAGACAACATGACTTTGGATGTGCAGATTGCAGAGACTGATGCACAGAGAGCCAGAGGTTTAATGTTTCAGGATCAGCTGCCATACAACCAGGGAATGATTTTCGTTATGGATAACGAGCAGGTAGTACCCATATGGATGCTAAACATGCAATTTCCTCTCGACATAATATGGTTTGACGCCAATGGAAATGTGGTTCACATTGCAAAATATGTACAGCCATGTAAATCAGCTCTCGAGACTGCGACTTGCACAGTGGATAACGGTGGAGGAAAACTTGCAAAATATGTTCTTGAGACAACGGCTGGATTTGTGAGCAAGTACAACATAACGGCAACCTCCAAGTTACAAATAATATCTATCTAATCTAGTTTTTTTGGATTGTTTGCTGCAGTTCATTAAATGTTGCACGAACTTCATCCACGGCAGCTTCATCTTCAAGCGTGCTCATGTCACCAACTTTTTCATTATTTGCCACCGATTTTAACAGTCTGCGCATTATCTTACCGCTCCTAGTTTTTGGTAACTTGGAAACCACATAGAGCTGATCTGGAGTTGCAATCGGTCCTACTACTTTTCTGATATGCTGAATTAGTTCATCTTCTAACTGCTTGCTTGTAGCAATTCCGTCTTTTAGAACCAAGAACGCAATAACTGATTCACCTTTTACTTCATGGGGAATTCCACATACAGCGGCTTCTGCTACTGCCTTGTGTGAAACAAAACCACTTTCAATTTCTGCAGTTCCAAGTCGGTGTCCTGCAATCTTTAGAACGTCGTCTGCTCTACCAAGCATCCACAAATATCCGTCCTTATCCATTATTGCATAATCACCAGGATAATACATGGACTTGTACTTGGACCAGTACACAGTTTTGTATTTTTCATCATCGTTCCACAAAGAAAGGAGCATTCCAGGCCATGGAGTTTTTACTACAAGATATCCCTTTGTTTCAGGCGGGAGTTCTTTTCCATGTTCATCTACTACTGCAACATTAATTCCTGGCAGTGGCCTTGTTGCAGAACCAGGTTTTAGCGTTATAGTTTCAAGTCCAGGGATTGGAGAGACAAGCGTTCCCCCAGTTTCAGTCTGCCACCAAGTATCTACTATAGGACATTTTTCTTTCCCAATTATTTTGAAATACCATTGCCAGACCTCCGGATTTATTGGCTCTCCTACAGTACCAAGCAGTCGTAAGCTTGAAAGATCTTTAGAATTTGGAATTGAGTTACCATACTTCATGAACATGCGTAAAGCAGTTGGAGTTGTATAGAGAATTGTTATTTTGTATCTTTCCACAAGATCCCAAATTCTTGCAGGGGTTGGAAAAACTAGCGCTCCTTCATACATGATTTGTGTTGCACCATGCATTAGGGGAGCATAAACAACATAGCTATGCCCTGTAACCCAGCCAATATCCGCAGTACAGAAATAAATGTCAGAATCTTTTATGTCAAAAATCCACTTGAATGTGCTGTAAAGATGAACTAGATACCCCCCAGTTCCATGCAGCACTCCCTTTGGTTTACCTGTAGTGCCCGAAGTATACAATATGTAAAGAGGATGCGTGCTGTCAAGACTTTCAGGTTCACAATTCTCTGATGCATTAGTTATCAAGTCAGCCCAGCGTTTGTCTTTTTCCCCAATTGTTACTGGGATCTTAGCATGCTCGTACACTAGTATTTTCTCTACAAAATCTAGACCAGAAACTGCGTCGTCTACGACTTGTTTTAATTTTATTACTTCGCCCTTTCTAAAGCCCCCATCTGCTGTAATTATGACCTTTGATTTGGAATCAATTACTCTATCCCGAATAGACTGGGAACTAAAGCCAGAAAAGATAACGGTGTGAATTGCCCCTATTCGTGAACAGGCAAGCAGAGATACAACAAGTTCCGGAATCATCGGGAGATATACTGTTACCCTGTCTCCTTTTTTCACCCCAAGCGACTTTAGAATATTTGCAACTTTGCATACATAGAACAACATTTCTCGATATGTAATAGAACGCCTTTCGCCATTCTCACCCTCCCACAGTATTGCGGTTTTATTGCCATTTTTATTACATATGACATCGATTGCATTGTAAGAAGCATTGATCTTTCCATTTACAAACCATCTTGCAAAGGGAGGATTCCAGTCCAGAGTTTTATTCCACTTTTCAAACCAATGAAGATTGTTTGCTTCTTTTTCCCAGAACTTGACATAATCTTGATTTGCTCGCTTTCTTGTTACAGCGTCATTATTTCCAAGTCCTATGTAATATGCGCTGTTATCCAATAGAAGCAGTTTGCTTTTGCATTAAAAAAAAGGTTCGCTCAGAAGGGAGGAGGGAGCGAGTTTTCCCATCCACGCAGACAGTTAAGAAGAAGAGATCCTCTTAAGCCAGTCTGAGTCTTGAGGTTCTTCCTCCCCATCGGCTCCAATAGCAACTGGTTTTTGTGGTGTTGGTGTTGGGGGAATATTATTACCAACTGCCACTCCAGCAGATACGGGTGCCGTAGGTTGAGGAGTGGGAGAAGTTTCTACCTTTCCAAGGTAAGAAACGGCGGCTGAATGAACGTCCTGTTTTGGACTCTCTGTTCGCTCCATAGTATCAACTGAAAGATCGTTGATGCGACGTTGGATGTTTACTATCTCTGCCTTTTCGTGTTCGATGTGCTCGATAATTTCAACCGTGTGAGTCTTGACTGATTCATACTTGACATCAGATATCTCATTGCTCTTGTTTTGTAATTTGGCATCAAATCTCAGCATTCTGATTGACTTTAACTGACTTTCAAGTTCTGCTAGTCTGTACTCTAATTTTTCACGGATCTGTTTCTCGGTCTCATCGAGAGTTAGTAGTTTCATCTTGTACTTTTCGTGGATCAATTCAGCATCCTCCTTCATGTCGTCATTTTCAGATACGATGTCTATCAGCGCACGAATTCGGCGCAATGTAAGACCCTTCTCTCGCAATAATCGCTGGGCATCTAATCTCCATCTAGGAATGAAAATTACGTATTGTCCTTGAACGACTAGTTGTTCGAATGGAACTTGCTTTAGTCCTTCGGAACCACAATCAACACCTACGGTTTGTACACTTCCGTCAATGTCGGTTATAGTACCTATGACCTTACCAATGTAAGTGCCATACATGTCCTTAACTTGCTTGCCGATAAACTCGACATCTTCTTTGCTCATTGGGCAATTGTCATATTCTTGGTATAACCAGCAAAGTGTTAACAAGGTTTCAAATTTTTGTAAGATCATTTTAGCTAAGTTTTCTTGAAAAATAGAGGGAATTAGTAATTTTAAAATCACTTGAATTGTAATGGTCCAATAATGATTACAAAGGAAGAGCTAGACGAGGTCCTACATTTTGTTGCAAAGCGATGGATAGACATGAGCCGTGAACCAAATCATAAAGCCTTTGAAAACACGCCAACTAACTTTTGGATGAACTCTATGGGAGGTGGCGCTGGCGACGGAAAATGGGTAACAACTTTGATGTATACTGAAGATGCAGCAGAGGCTGAATCATTCAAAGAAGTATTGCTAAGATGGCAAGCAAGACACAACACATTGAAATCCGGATCTACAGACTTGATTCAAATCGGGAAAAAGTAGAACGCTAAGATAGTAGATTATTTATAATTGAACTACTTTCGAATCGTGTTGTCAGAATTTTCTAAATCTGAAAAAGAGATCTTGCTAAAACACTTTTCTAATGTAGATGATTCCGTCTTCGCGATCACAACCCCTCGACAGGTTGATCGTGGCGCCCTCATGTCGAGGTACAGTAGGACCGACAAGAGCATGCGCAAGGTGTTTCTTGATGAATTTCTGCAAAATGAAAACAGGGGTGAAGAATTTTACAACAGAGTCTTGTTAGAGTATGGTGATGATTCTGTTGCAGAACTTGGCGAAGCACAAATTGCAATAGAGGGATTGTCTAACATAGTCGTAAAAAAAATTGAAGACCGTAGAATTGGTCTATCATACCTTGAAAAATCATCGCGGTATGTAGCTTGGGACAAAAAGGTTGACGGAGAGTACAAATTTTTCAGAGATTCTGACATCATGAGCTCAAAGTATGCCGATGCTTATCTTGAATCTTGTAACTTGGACTTTGAGGTATATTCTAGAAACATTTCGCAGATGATATCATACATCCAGGAGAGGGACCCTATTGAAAAACAGAAATTTAGAAACTCGTCGGGAGATGAAGTTCTGTTTTCAAAACTTGGTAATGAAGAGGATGTAAAATCAGCTACGCGCATCTATAATGCTACAATAAAGGCAAAGGCGCTAGATATTCTACGCGGCATATTGCCTGCCTCAACTCTCACAAATGTTGGAATTACTGGCAATGGGCGTGCCTTTGAATACCTTCTCACCATATTGTATTCCTCTTCTCTCAAGGAAGAGAAAGAACTTGCCTTAAAAATACACAAAGAGTTGGATGTTACAATAAAGTCATTTGTTAAAAGGTCAGACGACAAGCACGGGAGGCTTTTGCAGAATTATCACACTAGGATAAAAAGCATTTCTGATTCACTTGGAAAAAAACACATCAAAAATAAAAAACCGAGTGATTTTCTTGTGGAGTTAGTCGATTACGAATCTGAGAAAAAAGCAGAAGACAAGATAATTTCTGCTCTACTCTACGAAGAGTCACGGGGAATGTCTTATGGCGAGATTTTATCACAAGTAAAGAAAATGAATTCTGCAGTAAGAAAGAAGATTGTGGCGGACTTTGCAGGTTTAAGAATGAATCGAAGACAAAGGCCTCCTAGGGGTTTTGAGATGACAGATTACACATTCGATCTTCTAACTAATTTTGGCATGTTTCGCGACCTTCACAGACACAGAGTGTTAACATTGGAAAGACAATTGTTGACAGCAGACCACGGCTACTCAATACCAAATGAGATTGTAGCACTTGGAATGAAAAAAGACTTTGGAGATTGCATGTACAAGTCAAAAGAAGTTTTCGATTTATTACGAAAAAAGAACCCAGAACATGCACAGTATGTAGTAAACTTTGCATACAAGTATCATTATTTCATGAAGTTAAACCTAAGAGAAGCTACACATTTGATTGAATTACGTACAGTTCCACAGGGACATCCAGATTACCGTAAAGTTGCACAGGAAATGTTCAAGTCAATTAAAAAAGTTCATCCAAATCTTTGTCGCATTATAAAATTTGCAGACCTTAAAAGTTATAATCTTGAAAGGTTGGAATCTGAAAAAAGAATAGAGGAAAAAAGGAAACTATTACGCTAAAATTTAATTATATTTCACTTAAACCACTGTTCAAGTGTGTGGCTCTTTTTTTCTATTGCTTTTTTCAACCTGTTCAGCGAAGTTTCCACTCTTTCACTTGAAAAATTCCTTTCTTTTATGAGATAGTTTGTAATACCCTGATAATCTGCTTCTCCAAATTTTAGCTCTGGAACCGTGGCTACTTTTGGATTTAGAAATATTTCTCTTATCTGCTTGTATTCCACCTGATTGAGTTTTTCTCGAATTTGGGGAATTTCTTCTAGCCTACCATGCTGTTTTATTGCTTTTAGTGCAGTCTTTGGACCAATTCGTTCAAAACCATCGGGATTAAAATCCGTACCTATCAATATTCCAATGTCTACTAGTTGTTCTCGCGTGATTCCAAGGTTTTCTAGAGTTTTATTCAGGTCAATAATTTCAGGTTCTACTTCAATTGTTGTATTCCTATTTGGCAGTTTTCTTTTTCCACTATTTGTAAAATTTCTTACAAGTCTTTTTGCACCAAATAAAAGAGAGTCAAAGTCTTGACTTGCAGATGCATAAGCTTGTCCCGAAATAGTCATGTGAGCTGCTGTAGCTTCTCCTTCAGACGGAGCATGTACAAAAGGAATTCCAAATAAGCCTAGTAATCTTTTTGAGTCTTCAACCATTTCGTCTTTTAGAATGGATGTTTGTTGCGCAAATTTTTTGGCTTCCTCGTATTTTCCCTGACTTAGCGCATTTTCATATTTTATGGTCGCTTCTTTTTTGATCTGCTTTCGCCTCTCAATTTCTGCAGATTTTAGCGAGGGGGGTTTGCCATCAAATACATAAACTGGTTTTATTCCAAGAGAAAGAAAATTGATGTTTCTGTAGAGCAACCCTGAGATGTGACTTGTAATTCTGCCGCTATAGTCTGTAAGCGGCAAACCATCGGGGCCACGAATGATTGATAGAAATTGGTAGATTGCATTGTATGCGTCTATTGCTACAACCTTCGATGAAAAAGATTCTAGATTTGTCCTCTCTCTAACACAGAGCTGCTTTATATCTAGACCCACAAATTCAGTTTACAATACGACCCTTTTTGGTCTTCCTATTTTTTCCTGATCCCTGATTTTGATTCCCATCCTCTTTCGATTATCTCTTCGTAAATATTTGAGAGCTTCGGAATCACTTCTCCCTTTTCTGCTGCGATCTTGACCTTTTCTCGATAATAGTTTTCAATTGCTTTTGCGGTCTTACTGTCTATAGTAATCGATACACGTGTCTTAGCCATGAATTTTTGTCTATAGGGCAGTGGTATTCATCAATAATAAACTATTTACTATCAATTATTGCAAGATTAGAAGAAAACCATCATTTTTGGACTCGAGTCTAACAGTTTTGTCTTTTGGTAATCCGAGGTGAGATAGAAGATCTTCAATGGTTGAATCGTCATGGAGAGCATATTTTTTTCCTTGGAACTCGACGGAGATGGTCTTTTTAGTTATTGCCTCCATTTGTTACCTTAAGATAAATTATCTACTTTATATCTTTTATTATGTATTTGATCAGATGATCATTTGATCACTTTATTCTTATTGTATTTATGTACCCAAACCCGACCTTTTGTGATGCCAGGTTAGCCAAGCGGTAAGGCGACCGCCTCGAGATCATAAACAAGGAAGCGGTTGTGCGTCAGCACTCAGGGGTTCGAATCCCTTACCTGGCGTCCCTTGATTTTCATGGAAAAATCAAGAATTCCTTTTCAAACTTGGATTGTAAAATTCGCAGTAATGTGATTTCCAGAAGTGGTTATCCGTTTTTTGGTCCCAGCATTTCGTCATTTTTAACGTTTTGATCCCATCTGCCCTTTATTCCTCTAAAAATAACATACCCTCCTCCACCAATCACAGAAAAGGCAAAAGCAAGGTAAAGAAGCGCTTCATGTTCTACTTGTGTGCAGCTAACATGTATGGCAGTGCCAGTAGAATAATCATAACAATCATCAAACTGGGTCGATTGCATTGCCATCTGATTATACTGAGAGCCCCCCATGCTGGCTACGTAAAAGCCTCCAAAGATGATGATAGAACCTATCATCACAAGCCTAATGTCGCTCACGCTATGGTTTTATCATGCATAATATTTAACGTTGTAATATTATATCTTCAGTGATAAGATGGTCTTCGGTTTTGGAAAGAAAAAGGTGGTTGAAACACCAACTCCAGTTCAGAAGCAGAGGGAAGTATCACTAAATGAAATCCCCCAAATCATAAAGGAATTAGAGATTCCACGCATTTCAGATATGGTGCAACAAGCTAAGCAACTAAAGACAAGAATAGAATCAAATCAAAAAAACATTCACGAAATAATCCTACAATTAGAATCTGACGACCTAAAACTAGAAGAGGTTGATAAGAACCTCAAAACAATTGGAAAAAGGGGCAAGGATGCAGTTGTATCGACGATTAAAAAAGAGACCGAGATGAAACTGACAAACATAGAGAAATACGATGATCTGGTATTACTCAATAATGAAGTAAATCAGATCCTCAAAAGAATGGGCGATATTCTAGGATTACATACAAGGGTCATGCATGTTTTTGCAAGAAAATATGCCGATAAACTAAAAGAAGAAATTGGAGACCTTGCTCAAAACAGAAATTCTTTACAGAAATTGATAAACGAGCAAGAAAGATTCAGGTCTAATTCTGATGCCGTATTCGAAGTAATCAAAAAGATTCAAGATCTTGTAGTAGAAAAATCATTGAAAGAAAAGAGGTCGGCCGAGGTTACAAATGAAAAAAATGAATCTACAAATGCAATTGAAAGATTTGAGCGCGAGATAGTCGAACTAAAATCTAGACCACAGTACAACCAGTTCCTAGAACTAAAAAAGAAAATCAGCTCTCTTGATAAGGAAAAATATGAGATAAGAGATAAGATAGGAGCACAGTTTTCCAAGATTTCAAGGCCACTTAACAAATACAGTTATGTTTCTTCATTTGATAAGCCAATGAAAAAACTAATGGAAGAATTGATTGCTGACCCGTATCAAGTCCTATCATCGGAAAATAAAGAATCCATTGTGGAAATCTTGCAAGCTACTACCAAATCAGTTGTGGCAGGGAATGTTTCAGTTAAAGATTCTGATAGATCAGTTGAGATCATTGAAGAAACCATAGAACGATTAGATGATTTCATAAAGTTAAAGTCTACATATGCGAAAAAAATTTCTGATTTGGAGTCTGGCCTTGGCATATTTGATGCAAAGAGTTTGGAAGATAAAGAAAAAACGCTTGAGAAAACAAAATTAAACCTAAAAGACCTTGAAATATCGAAAGAGAAATTAGAAAAAGAGATTTCCGACAATCATTTCAAAACAGATGCCACAAAACTAGAATTAGAAAATAGGCTTACCTCGCTAAATAACGAAAAAGTAATAGTAAGAATACAAGGTTAGAGATGCGTCATTCTAAGGTTAATTAGTTTCTATGCAGAAAATATGCCTATGATCTTCAAAAAAGCGCATAGACTACAACGAACAGTAACTATGACAAAACAGGCAAGAGATGGGATTCTATCCTATTGTAAGATGAATCACCCAAATGAAGGAATTCTCATCCTACGTGGTAATTATAAGAAGGGATTAGTGTTTGTAGATGGTCTTGTGATACCCCCGTTCTCTCATACTGGACCAACGTTTGCAGGTTTTCCTCATACGTTTTTACCCCTTGATCCAAGCTATGTTGGAACTGTTCATTCCCATCCAAATGGTGAGGCAAGACCTTCAGTCACTGATTTGCATAACTTTTTTGGTTTTGTCTCAATAATTGTACAATCACCTTATGAGGACGGGGACTTGTTTGCATATGATCGTGACGGAAATTTACTTGAATTGACGGTGATTCTAGATGAAATCTGACAAAAATTTATAAGGTTTTTGCTATAACATGTAATGTTGATAAATTATAAGACTTATCTTATCTTCCTTTTTGGATCTCTTGCAGTAAGTATTGGATTGCAGATGTTATTGCCATGGCCTTATGGACTAATTGCGGCACTTGCCATCTTCATAGTATTCCCATTATTCATGAGAAATAGAGCGCTCAAAAGAATGGGAGGTTTTGGTACAGATGCCGGCACCGGCAGTGGAGGTGGGTTCTTTGGACAAGGACAAGGAATCAGATACATATGCCTTGCATGTAACAACAGATTCAAGGGCGGTATCTGCCCAAGATGCGGCTCCAAAATGAAAAGAGCAGACTTCTAGAAAAAGAAATGACTCTTGAGGAACTTAGGAGTAAGGCATTATTTCAAAATTCAATAGACACATGGATAATGTTTTGCGAGGAGAATAATGTAGATTGGTACTCTACAGAGAACTACAAAAAATTCATGTCACATCTATTTCAAAAGGGACTCAAGCTCCAAAAATTTCCCTTGTGCATAAAAGAATCAGGAGGCATGTATCAAAGAGGAAGGGACAAGACCCAGTTTGCGGAATCTCTTGCACAATCTACAGATCCCAACGCAGCGGCGTATACAATCAGATTAAGTGACGAAACTATAAGGATAATTCGTCAGTTCAATCCTAACGCCGTAGCTTAGGATTAACTATAGAATCCATGGCGTGACCAATAAAGACAAAGGCAAGGCCAGTTATTGCAATCATTATTCCTGGTGGGAGAATCCACCACCACAATCCTCTTTCTGCTGCTCCGTAGATACTTGCATCATGTAATATTTGTCCCCATGTGGGAAATGTTGGATCACCAAGACCCAGAAAGCTGAGACCTGCTTCTGTGGTTATCGCTGAGGGAACTGATATTGCAATACTTGCAAATGCATAAGGAAGAAGCTGAGGCAGTACATGCTTGAATATTATCTTGAAATCTTTTTGTCCCATGAGTTTCGAGGCCTCAACATACTGCAATGTCTTTATCTGCATTGCCATGCTTCTTGATACTTTGGCTATTCCAACCCAACCAAACAGCACTAAAAATCCAACAATAAGAAATATGCTGTTTCCTATTGTTACAGCTAAAATTATCAAAAGTGGTAGAGCCGGCATTGCATAAATGATATCATTTAATCGCATCATCGCTTCGTCGGTTTTTC
>JAWOLM010000036.1:0-3549 GCA_033853455.1 Nitrosotalea sp.
TACTTGAAAGCCTCGAGCGCAAGGAATTCATAAAAAGAACAGAGATACCTTGGGGAAATAAAAAAGTGATAAAATACTCAGTAACGGAGAAGGGTAGACAGTTCTGCAAGATGGTGCTTGAACCCTACGAAGAGATCTTTCCAAGAAGTGAGAAAAGGGATAAGGAACAAAGTTAGCGAAATGTTTTATTCACAGACACGGAGGATTGTCATCTAAATGTCTAGTACGCCAGAGGATAATGATGTAGGTAAAAACAAAAAAGAAGGCGAATCCACAGAAAACATTTTCAAAATGATAGACGATCTTCTAGCACATACAAATAGCTCAAGGCGCATATTTCTTATTTTTATTGCATCAGCCTTGATTTTTGCCCCCGTCGCACTTGTAATGGGAGGCATATTGATAGGCCATCCGAGGTACAGCATATTCAGACTGGAAACAAATCATGAACAATTTGGAAACATGCCTCCTAACTACATGCCATCTAATAACAGTCAGTTTTACATTGTTGAAAAAAATGGAAGCACTGTTATCAGCGAAATGCCGTTTCATCCTCCTCGCTTTATGCATCAGGATGCCCCCATATTCATAGGGCTACAGGCATTCATTTTCATTTGCATTATTTTTGCTGCAGTGTTGCTATATGTGGCACTCAAGGAATACAGTTTCTTTTCCAAGTGGAATGCAAGGTACAAGAGATACAAGACCACACAAGATAAGATAGATGACGAATTAGGAAAAGACTAGGAATTCATTTTTTAATCGTAATGATATTTGATTATATGATCACTAACCTTGTTCCTTAACATGGTGTCGCAATCCATTATAAATCGACCAACCATTACATGGTAGAATGAACATACAAGGACTAAAAGCACATCAAAAAATGCTTGCCGTGATTCTCGGTGTAGCAGTCATTGCTACAATTGGAGGCTCACTGGCATTTGCACAGACCACATCTGGCTCGGGTTCCACGCAGGTACCAGCACCAATCCAAGGTTCAATCAATCTTCCACAAAATATTTTGTCTAGTGTGAAGATCAGTTTTACTGCAGCCGCAGATAAAGCTGCAGGTGCAATACCTGGCGGCAATGGACAAGTATTGTCCGGAGGTCTTGTTGTAAAACAAGGCTACGTCGTTTACGCGTTCAAAGTAACTGACGGCAAAAGTGTCTACATGGTATTAGTAGATGCCGGAGGAAACGGCGGAGTACTCAATACGCCACAAGCACATCCATTGACTTTGGGCTCTTTAATTGGCGGTGGCATGGGTGGAGGTCACGGAATGATGCACAGACACTTTGGAATGCAAGGAAGCTGGTCAAAACCACAGACACCCAGCAGCACTGCACCAAGCACAACAACCCCAAGTGGATTCCAAGAATAAGAAATTCAGGACCACTTTTTCTTTCTATTTTTCCTTTAATCGAAATTAGATTTCCTAACTTTATTTGAAATATATGCACCAGTACAAGTTATTCTATTCAAGTAATTTTCTTATTGTTCTTGAGGCAAGTATGAGAAAGACAGTGGTGGAAATGATCAATGCCAGGATGTCAATAGGCAAGTTTTCATAAGTACCTGCCAACAGCATAGATCTAATCGCATCGACTACATAGCTGAGTGGGTTTGCAATTGAGACATACTGGAGCCAAGTCGGCATTATTGAAATTGGATAAATTGCATTACTTGCAAAGAAAAGTGGCATGGTAAGTGCCTGGCCTATTCCCATCATTCTATCTCTAGTTTTCATAAAAGAGGCAAGAAGCATCGAAAGGCTTGAAAAACACATTGCAAACAATATGACTACAGCAAATACGCCCAGAATATCAGGCAGATCAAACCTTATCTTAACTCCAAGTATCAATGCAAGAGCAAATATCATTATTGCTTGAAAAACGCCTCTCAAGCTAGCTGCAAGTGATTTGCCAAGTACTATAGAGGAACGAGGAGATGGTGTGGATAGGAGCTTTGTAATTATTCCAACATCCCTCTCCCAGACAACCGTTATTCCATAGAAAATAGATATGAACAAAACCGATTGCGCCAAAATTCCAGGAGTGATAAACTGGAGATAGGAAAAGTTTCCAGACGGCATAGCCCGTATGGTGTTAAGAGTCTCTCCAAAGACCAAAAGCCAAAGTGCGGGCTGTATTACTCTAGTCCAGAGCTCAGTCGAATCGTGGCGTATTTTTCTTGCCTCCATCTCGGCTACCGTGATTGAACTCTTAGCAAACCTTACAATATTCATCTTGAATGCCTCACAAAATCTCTTCTTGTGCTTCGAACATTCTTGTATACGTCGTTAGTTAGTCTTCTTTTTGCATATTTCATAAAAACATCATCCAAGTTTGCTTTGTTAATTGAGATAGATTCCATTTTGATTTCATGGCTTCTGAAAAAATCTACTATAATTGGAATTGCTTCTTCGCCATTAGTAGTAAGAATTTGAATAGACCTTTCATCGCTTTCAATAATCTGTCCTATCTCTTTTGGAATCGATATGAAGGGACATGGCAAACCAAGATTTACCGTAATGATGTCTCCCCCTACATCTTTTTTCAGGTCAGCAGGAGTTCCCATAATTGCTATTTTTCCCTCAGACATTATGGCAATTCTATCACATAGTTCGTCTGCTTCGTTCATATCGTGAGTAGTTATCAAAATGGTGGTACCAAATTCTTGGTTGAGTTGTTTGATGCTTTGCCACACTTGTTTTCTTGAAGAAGGATCAAGGCCAATGCTCGGCTCGTCTAGAAGCAATACTTTTGGACGGTTTACTAGAGCTTGGGCTATTTCTAATCGACGCATCATCCCTCCACTGTAACGCTTGACAAGATCATTTGCCCTACCTGACAGGTCCATATACTCTAGAGCGTTTCGGATTCTTTCTTCCCGTTCATTTTTGTCAACGTATGATAATTTGGCAAATATCAGGAGATTCTCATATGCCGTAAGATCAACATCGACTGAGATGCTTTGCGGTACGTATCCAAGCATCTCCCTTACTTCCTCTGGAGATTTTGAAACATCGATTCCAAATACATGTAATTTACCAGAGGTTGCCCGAGTGAGAGTTATTACCATCTTTATTGTAGTAGTTTTTCCTGCACCATTTGGGCCAAGCAGTCCAAAAATTTCACCAGGTCTAACCGAGAAACTTATTCCGTCTACTGCCCTAATACTTTCACGGTATATTTTTGTAAGATTTTCTGCTTCAATGGCAATCATGTCATGTTTATTAGGTTCATTATGATCATAGCTCATGCGTTCTACCGATGTAATGGCTAGATTAGATGTCTAATATAACAGAAGGCACTTGCGTTATTGTTTGTGTAAGCGATAGAAGATAGAATGAAAATTTATGGAATGGACCTTATACCTTTGGTCCGAATCTGAGGCCTGTCTTTGACGAGATTGCAATTATTGATACAATTGCAACTGCAAGTACCATCATTGCTATTGGACCAAATTCTGGAATTACAATTGTTCCAATGATTTCTATCTGTGAAGTTCCATCAGAGAATGGAATTTGTAGAGTTCTGTCAG
>JAWOLM010000037.1:0-3081 GCA_033853455.1 Nitrosotalea sp.
GAAGTATCAGAATTTGCAGCAAGTACAATTGGAACTGTAGGCTCCTTGAGAATATCTACAAGTGCTCCTACCCCACCAAAATCAGATTTTCCATGAATGCCATCTACTTCGTCTACAAAAATCATTATTTTTCCAAGAAGTCCAGTGTTTGCTAGGACAGGGTTGAGCACTTCTTGTAGACGCTGCTTTGTTCTTACGTCGCTCGCATTAAGACTAACCAAGTCATATCCAAAGTGTTTGGCTCCAAGCAACGCCATTGTTGTCTTTCCAATTCCCGGAGGCCCAACCAATAACAATGGTTTTGTGCCTTTTACCCATTTAGCAAGCCATTTGACAAATGATTCTTTAGCTTCTTCATTACCAATTATCTCAAGAAGATTTTTTGGCCTATATTTTTCAGACCACATCATTTCATATCACTTGGGAATTTTTGAAGCAAATTCTGACCAAAGTTTTAGTTTTTGTAGCTGGTTGAACCAAAATGAGTTGTAATGTTCTACGGTAAGGAATAAAAATTCTAGAAAATCACGATGTGAAAAGTTTTCAGGTAAGAGTTCTAAAGCAAGTCGTGCCTCGCTTAGATAAAGTTCACTCTTTTTCATAGTAAATTCAAATCCTTTCTGCACGTTATCTGTAAGTGTTGTATAATAAAGCGGCCAAGAAGGCACTTTGACAAACTTGTTCTTGATGGAATCTTCAATCTCGTTCCCACACCCCACTGATTCTGCAGCTTTTGCCATTCCAAGGTAAAAAATTTCTCCGAGAGGAAGACGCCCAAGGGCCATGTTTTTTCCTGCAGTGCCCATAACCGCCCTATATTTTTTATAACATTCTATCATCGCTTCTTCAGTTATTTCCTTTGGCTTCATTTTCAGCTTAAAGTCGATATATTGACCTACTCTGGCATCTTTGAAACCTCTCTCAAATTCTTCCAATACTTGTTGCCCACCACTTTCTATCTTTGATCTTGCAAGTTGCAAGATATACGGATTCATTAGTTTGTAATCATCAAGGTATTCCACATCCTCATCTCTATCCATTATTCTATCCATTGGCTCGCTTAGATCTATTGCAATGATATGTCCATCTATTATGTCGGTTTTCATTTTTGCGTCACCTGCATCACCAAAATATTGAGATGAAGCATCATAAAGAGCACTGAAAACAGGAAATGTCATTTTAATAAAGTTGGAGTTAAGAATTCTAGTCACTCTATCAAGTAATGTATCATAATTTTCTAGTCTTTTTTTGACCGATTCTATCTGAGATTTTTCAAGAATTATTTCCTTTAACCCTACCTCAGAGGCAAACTTTTCTTGAGTCTCAGCAGGAGCGTTATCTGATTTTATTTGTCTTAGTAGATCTTCTGCAAATCTTTTCGTAAATTTAGGTAATTCGTCCTCTGCCTCTTTTTTGTATTTATCAAACTGCCTGTAGCCCTTACTCTTGAACAAGGCTTGTTTTACGATGTCTTTACCTGGTTTTGTCGACATCAAAGCCTCTTTACTAAAAATTGATTCGTCTTTGCTACTCACACATTGGCACAACTGCTTTTGCTATTTATGCATTGAGCTGTTTTCTTGATTACTTGAAATAAATTAGGATCAGAAATAAAAAATTCGTGAGAAAAATTGAGATTTTAGAAGAAGCTGCAAAAAGAGTTTATGACAACGTGAAACACATGCCGGGAACAAAGGAATCAGCAGGGGATTTTGGTAGAGGAGCTGGAGGAGACATATCAAGAAAAATAGATATCGTAGCCGAAAAAACAGTTTTAGATTATTTAAAAGAAATCCATTTTCCATGCGTAGTTCTTGGAGAGGAATGTGGAAGAGTAGAGATTTCAGAGAATTCTGAAGGTTTCATAATAATGGATGCTGTAGATGGATCTACTAATGCAGTAAGAGGAATTCCCTTTTCTTGTTGTTCTCTTGCATTTGCTACAGGGAATACACTTAGTTCTGTTACTGATGCTGTAATTATTGATCTGTATAATGGTGATCTGTATTCTGCATCAAAAGGCCAAGGGTCCTTCATGAATGGAAAAAAAATTATGGTTCACAAAGATAAACCGCTTTACTTTGTAGTAGGTCTTGATCTATCTGGAATTTCATCTGATTCATTACAGAAATTGTCTCCCATCATTTCAGCGTCAAATCACATCAGGCATTTTGGAGCCGTTGCATTAGAACTTGCAATATTTGCCCGTGGCTTAGTGGATCTATTTGTAGATCTTAGAGAAAAACTCAGAATCACCGATGTTGCTGCAGGATATCTTATAGCATCAGAGGCAGGAGGTATCATAATAGACAAAAATTCAAAACCGCTCGATTCAGACTTTAATTATGACAGAAAAATCTCTTTTATTGCAGCCTCCAATCAGGAAATTCTTAATGAAACAATTAAGAAATTGAATCTAACAAATTGAATAACTGTTTCTTCTAATTTGCTAAAGAAAAGTGTAAGCGCCCTTGGCGGGATTTGAACTCGCGTCGAGGCCGTGACAGGGCCCCATTCTAGACCGGGTTATACAAGGATTGGATCTAACCGAATCCTCTCTATACTACAAGGGCGTTGAAATACTGTGAACAAAAATCTGAGTTTAAAGCTTTCTTTTCAACTAAAAATTTTGTAAAAGACTAAATTATACACAACTATGACCCTTCGCTATGGGTTCGTAGCTCAGCCAGGTAGAGTACCGGACTTTTAATCCGGCTGTCCGGGGTCCGAATCCCCGCGAACCCGCTGTTATGTGAATGAGGAAAATATTCTTTCCCATATTGGGAGTTTATTGAATAGTATTCACTGGTAAATTCCTCTAAAAATAAAGGAATTCTAACTAGTGCAGATGCAGCTCTGGGAATTCGGCTTGTTTTATTCCCAAGTCATTCTGAAGGGTTCTGATCTTCTTTGCATATTCTGACATTCGGGCGTGATCACTTTGCACTTTAGCAATCTTGTATCCTCGCCATGCCTTCTTCAAAGCCCCCCACGTCTGACCCGCAGTGTAGTTAGGTTTGTCCGATTGTGGTTGTACGAATTGGTACATACTTGCATCTCATTGCAGGAATTTGTTATCTG
>JAWOLM010000038.1:0-15565 GCA_033853455.1 Nitrosotalea sp.
TTATAGGATACTTTGTAACAGAAGAAAACCCGCTTGTTGTTTCTGATAATGCAGTGAATTGTGCTAAAACAATGATTGATGTAATAGAACGGGGCATAAATCCGATCTTAAGTGAGTATGATTATCCTGAACTACGAGTTAAAATAGGGATGGATTTTGGCGAGAATGCCATTGTGCGATATGGCTCTGATAAAACTAGATCACATGTGGATATTTTAGGTCCAGCTGTTAGCATAGCAGCAAAGATTACTGCGTTAGCCAGACCCAACCAGATTTTAATTGGTGAAGATGTTTATGAAAAACTTCATCCGTCATTAAAAGATCTATTCAAGAAAGTCGAATGGCATGGAAGTCAATGGAATTATCATGACCGAGAGACTGGAAAAATCTATGGTGTCTATGCATTGCATGTTTAGACAGTGAATCTATCAGGGCATTCCACATGTTCGTAATGATGATCGGTGAATTTTTGATCAACAATGTACATTACAATTTTGTACAAATCAGTAGAAACTATATTTTTTTTACATTTTATACACCATAGCGATATTGTTTTTGCCATTTCTTTGATCACGATCTAACCATTCTATAAGGATCTGCGATCAACGCAATTTGATAAAAAATGACTAACACTTGACACAATTGGTTATCTAATGAACAAATTTGTGCGTAAACATGAAATAAGGGCCGGGAAGCTTATCTTTCATGTGGGATTATTTCCATGCCAAAAAATTATTGGATTTTATTCAACCTTTTGATATGACCACATCACCGTTTGCTTTTCCACGACTTCCTCCAAAAGCAAATCCTCCGCTTGGCATATCTAATGCTGGGAGAATCAAAGATTCCATCGTACAGGATAAAGATCTTATGATGAACCGGCTGAACAATCATCATGAAATGTTTCAACGTTATGCAATGGGATTGTTTAATCTAACACCAAATCAATTCGCTCCTGGCCATCCCATGCACAACAGAATGCGTGTTACAGAGGAATTGAAAGAAGAAAACGAAAAATTAAGACAGGAAAATTCTCTTCTAAAGAATAACAAAAATAAAGAAAAGAAAAATTAGGTCGAACTTTATAAGGACATAAATTATTATCAAATTGTGAACAAAACAGCTAATCAAAAATGGAATGAAGAGATCGCACGATACAAAAAGAAATGCCAAAGTATTCTTGATCTGTCTGCATCAATTAGATATGTTGGGCTCATAAATGAGTATGGAAGAACCTTGACTGGAATCATGAGGCCTGGCACAAGTATTCTTTTAAAATCTGATTCGGCTAGAAATGAATTCTTTCTAGTATCTACCCTGTTCAATATGCGTAACAAAATAGATGTCGCGATAGGTCAAATGGATTATGCAATATTCAAGCATGGTAAAGTAACCCTAATAGTCGTTCAAAGCAAAGATGGAGTCTATTATGTTTCTTTGAATAGAAATGCGGCTCCAAATGCGATTGGAAGAATTATATCAAAAATTAAAAAAATTATTTAAACTGGGGCAAAGCCATGAAATCCACGAGCTTGCTGCGCCCCTCCTTCATATGATGGCTCGAATAATGATATCATATATTTATCGGGGTCCAAAACTATGCAGTTTTTTCCTGCTTTATGAGAGGTAATCTCTCGATATATTGTGACATTTCTTGTTTTAAGCTCTTGAACGGCAGATTCTATATCTCCCACAACCAACCCTACTACAATTCCGTTTTCAATCGATGTTCCCGTATTAATTGATCTAGATGCTGGATGTAGAATCAAAGTGGCTCCATCTTTTCCAAGCTCTGCCCATTCGTTTCTCTTATTTTTAATGGGCAAACCGATTACTTCGTTGTAGAACTGGATTGATTTATCCAGATTAGAAACTGCGATTATTACGCTACCTAGGTGCTTTATGTTCATATGAAATCTATAGATTCGTGTGTTAAAACCATTATGCTAGACCACCTGAATCATTGTTTCAGTCCTTTCCACACCTTTTATGTTTTGAATCTCAGTTGTAACTTCCTTAATTTCAGATAGTTCTTTTACATCAATTAACGCTACTGCGTCAAATTGGCCACTTACTGCAAAAGAATCATAGACTGATTTGATCATGCGTAGTCTTGCCGCTATCAATTTCTTTGGAGATTTAACTAGGACTACGGCTTTGACCAACCTAGATCAACCTCCACTTCAATTAGTGTCTCAGTAGATACAATCTCTTTTATTTTTTTGAAATCTATGACCATATTGTTTATCTCATCTATAGTGCCCTGTAAAACTACTATAATATCCGCCCTACCGGTAACTATCATTATTTCTTTTATGGTTTTACGTATTTTGCGTAAAGAAACTATAACATTATCTACTTTTCCCGGTTTGACAGTAATTAAACAGAGAGCTCTCACAACTCTATGATCTCTCTATAGCGGATAAGTGTTTATGATTTAAAATATAATGAGATAATCACAAAATTAACTCAGTCGTCGCCTGCTTCTTGAGACCTAGCCTCTTCAAGATAGGCCTTTCTGGCTTCAAGCTCAGCTTCCTTGTCTATGTCAGTATCATCCTCTACTACGATTATTCCCGAATCTTCTTCAACGACATCCTCTTTAAGTTTAGTTTTCTCTTTCGGTTTTGTTTTACCCGCTTCTTTCTTTTTGATCTCTTTTTTTGCTGGCTTCTTTGCCTCTTTTTTCTTCTCTTTAGCCATAACGACGATTAACCAACAATGTGTATCATCCTTTTAAACTTGTCTTATTGAGTATTAAAAGCAAAAAAATCGCTTTTATTAATATCTTAAGGAACTTGATCGGTTTAGTTTTCTAAAAGTTTCACATTTTTAGTTTTTTTATATTTTCAATTATTTGATGATGATCGGATGTAGGTTCTGTGGATAGAATTAGTATGCCATCATCTAAGAATATCGTTAAAAGTTTTACTTTGCCTTTTGATTCTACTATCCAATCAGTGTTTCCCATCTTATCTGTGAACATTCTATCCATCATGGCTTTTACAACAACTTGGTGGTGTGCCAAATCGGCAAGTTGCTTATCAAGAAGTGGTATAACTCCATCTTTTCTTGCCGATGAAACTAATTGATTATTGACAATCTTGCCTGCAAACCTAATCTGCGGATCGAGTTCCAGTATCCTTTTGCAATAGTTAGCTGTGTTACTCATTTCCATACTCTCTCTGTTACACTGGATATGTTTCTCATATTTAATGCAATGATTTCGATTTATGGTCTGAAAATTATGGGTGTTTTTATTAAAGACAAATAGGTTCCATTATCTTGTGAATCCAACAAAAAAAGTTGCTTTGGTATTAGTAGCTATTATTGTTGTAGGAGTCTTAGGAATACCATTGGGAGACCCTAGGTTTATCTCTCAAGCGCTCATCTTAGAAGGTTGTTTTGTTGTGCTAGCAGTTTTATCTGCGAGGAACTACCCCCGTGTCTATATTCCCAACTTCATAATATCTGGAATTGTCATAGCAGGAAATAGTGCCTTTTCGAAACATATTGAGATAATGACCACATTTCATCCACTTTATAATGCAATAGTGTTAATTATTGGCGGATATGTTTTACAGGTTCTCCTTTTAATTACAAATTATCTTGCTTACAAACAATACAAACATGTAACTTCAAGTAGCAGGACCTCAGAAAAACTTTCCTAACATTTTAAATCATGAAGTGCCACCGGCGGGACTTGAACGCGCGACAGCTCGGTCTTCAGCCGAGTGCTCTCCCGGGCTGAGCTACGGTGGCACATCCAACATCCAATTGGTGGGGAATTAAAGTGTGTCTGTCCTATTTTTTCCAAGCTATGTCATTGATCTTTTTACGATTATTTATTGTTCTAGCCATTACAAAGAGAAGGTCGGACAAGCGATTCATGTACACTTGACAGGTTTTTTTGACTTGTTCTTTTTGCGCAATCTCAAGAATGTTAATCTCTGCTCTTCTGCAAATTGATCTTGCAAGATGTAATTGTGATGCAAGTAGATTTCCTCCTGGAAGTATGAAATAGGTTATCGCGGTAAGTTCTGATTCTAATCTATCGATTTGATTCTCTAGATATACTACCATGTTATCTGTAACCCTGTTCGAGTCATCCTTCATATCTGGATTTGCAAGGTCTGAACCAACTACAAAAAGATCATTTTGTATTTTTATGAGAACTTCTTGAATGTCAGAATCAAGCATTGAAGAGAGAACTATGCCAATCACTGAATTTACTTCATCTACTGCACCATAGGCAATAATGCGAGGATCCGTCTTTTTTACACGTTTTCCTCCTATGAGACCAGTAGTCCCATCATCACCAGTTTTTGTATATATCTTTACCAACACCTATCGAACGATTCTGTTGTTTTTATTTTGTTCGTATATTTAGCAAACAAAACTCTAAAACCAATGTCATATCTAGAATTAAACAAGAATATGCTATCTGACTTTTTTAACATAGTGTCTGAATTAAAAAAAGTCCCTCGAAAGGGTTGGAAAGAAAAAGTAGGAATACCCCATCCAGAGTCTGTAGCGGATCATTCCTATAATACTGCCATCATGGCCATGATATTCTCAGATAGTAAAAAAATTGATACTGAAAAAATAATAAAGATGGCATTGCTACACGATATGGCTGAATCTATAACTGGCGATTTTATGCCAAATGAAATCTCAAAAGAAAATAAGAGAATTGTAGAAAATCAGGTGGTGATGGAGATCTTATCAACATTGCCCCCTAATCTTCTAGATATGTATAGGCAACTTTGGGACGAATATCTAGAAAGCTCCTCGCAAGAATCTATGTTGTTGCATGAAATAGACAAGCTCGAGATGGCAATACAAGCAGCAAAATATTCTGGTGAAGGATTTTCAAAAGAAAAACTACAAGAATTCATCGATTCTGCTAGAAGAGAAATCAAAACAAAAGAATTACTAGAAATTCTGGATGCACTATCATATAAATAACAAGAATGATTGATTAGATTCATGCAATACTTTGCAGCTTTAAAGATTGGTGAGAAACGTGTCAAGACTGCACGAGAATACCTCAATAAAATTTCAAATGGTCAAGCCATGCCAGCATTAGCTCTTAAGGATAATCAGTCAAATGTGTGGGAACCTGTAGGTGAAGAAAATCTTTATGCCATATTGAACGATGCTGGAGGGTATGTATTGACTGATGTAACTGGCTTTATGGTTGTGCTTTGTGATAAAAATGGTGTCTCTAAGGCAATTGTAAGAGGACTAAATACAGAAAATAAAGACGTGATTGTTAACTCACTAAAATCAGATAATTTTCAAGAATACAAAGGCCAAGTGGCTTTACCGGTATAGTTTTATTTGTTTCAGACCATTAAATTAAAAATCTATTTTAAAGCTACGTGTAATTTTCAGACTGATCTTTAGGAAGATGAAATGATAAAAATTAACACATCAACGGTATTCAAATCTGATTATATCATACCTTTAATTCTGTTTGTAAGTGCCTTTTTTATTTATGATTTCAATTTAGAGGGACAGCCTTGGCATGGTGACGAAATTACTTATCTTGGGTGGGGAGGAAATTATATTCATCTATTAACAAATGGAAAATTCAATGATCCTTGTTTAATATCTCTAGATCGATGTAATGGACTATTTCACATACCTGCATTTGGCCTCACATATAGTCCGCTTCGAAATATGCTGATTGGAATTCCCATGTATTTTGAGAATCAAACCAGTGGAAATTTCTACAATTGGTCTTGTTACTGGGATTGCTATGATCATAAAGATGCGCCGACAATACAAGAAATGACATCTGGTCGTCTATTCTCTCCAGTTTTTGGATCCTTGACAATCGTTCTCTCATTTTTTATAGGAAAAATGCTTTTTAATAGAACTGTAGGAATTTTTGTTTCTCTTCTGTTTTTGTTTTATGATCTTTGGATATGGTATAGTAGAGTAATAATGGTTGAAGTTCATTATGTATTTTTCTTGCTTTTATCTATTTCCTTATTGCTTTATTCTGTTAAAACTCAACGCCTAAAAATTACATATTTTATTTTGAGTGCTTTGATATTTGGAATTGCATTGAATTCAAAAATGCTTGCAGTAAGTTTTTCGGGTTTATTTTTCTGCATAATATTATTTAGCAATATATCTCATAAAAAAACAAACAGTATCATAACAGATTATAAGGTAAGAACCTTGCTGATGATTGTTTCATTTTTCTCCATCACCTTTGTCGGATTATTTTTGGCTGAACCTGGCTTCTATCAAAATCCATGGAATGAAATTAAAACTATGAAAATAGATATGGATAATTACAATCATGATGTATGGTATATAGGATATCCAACAACACAGAATCTTCAATTAAAATCAACAATAACAATTTTGCATTTTATCGTTTTTCCGAGTTTTATTGAAAAACAAGTTTCAAATCCAAGCTTGAGTCTAGGTGGAAACTTGGGCTGGACATTTCCACCCACATATTCAAGTATACCTGTGACTTTATTCTTCATTATTGGTTTCGGATATGCTATTTACAAAATAAAAAAATCAAAAAATCTTGTTTCTAATGAAATGTTGTTAATAGTCTGGTTTATCAGTACGTTTGTTCTTACGCTAGTAATCGTTAAAGATTTTTCTCTAGAAAGATATCTTCTCCCCCTTGAAATTACTGTTCTTTTTATTGCTTCTTACGGCTTTTGGAATTTTATACAAGGAATTCAAAATAACAAATTGAAATTAGGATTTTCTACATTTTTTATTGCCGTTCATTCCATGGTGTCTTTATCATATTGGGGGAAAATCTATTTCTCACCTGGTACAACTTGGGTAAATCCTCTTCATTATGGAACTTTGCAGCAATCGCTAGACAATTCTTACGTATTAATTGCAAATCTGATTTTCCTATGTTTTTTCCTTTACATGTTAGTATTCAAGTTTCAAAAAATTCGCCATGCTTGTAGTTTAGATCCTCGCTGAATGAAGTTTAACCTTAAACGTTAAATTAGTATGTGTACCATTTTCATAAAATGGCAAAATTTCAACACATAGTAGAGGTCAGAGGTCATCTAATTGATTCGATGATACTTACTAAAATTTTTGACATAATAATGGATTTACAAGGTGAGTTTCATGTTCAAAAATTCATAGTAGGTAAGAAAAAGAAAGATGAGAGCTATGCAAAATTGTTAATTCAAGGAAGATCAAAAGAACATCTAAACCAAATTTTACAAGCAGTTTATCGAGAAGGCGCTACTTCGAAAACACAACAAGAAGTAATTTTGGAAGATGCTCCAAAAGATATGGTGATGCCTGATGACTTTTACAGTACAACCAATAATCACACGGACATATTTTACAAAGGAAAGTGGATCAGAGTGGAAAACATGATGATGGACAAGTGTATAATAATAAAAGGAAATCGTGCTTTTTGCACTCCAATTCGAGAGATCAAAAAAGGAGATTTGATAGTAGTAGGAGAACAGGGCATTAAAATCACACCCCCCGAAAGACCAAGAGAAGGAGTAAATCTTTTTCAATTCATGGGCAGTGGGAGTTCGAGTGAGAGGCCTACCCAACACATAGCTCGTAGAGTAGCTGAAGATATCTTCAAGACAAAAAAGGAAAAGGGTAAGATTGTTCTAGTTGGAGGTCCGGCAATAGTCCATACTGGAGCATCCGATTCAATTGCAACACTCATCAGACTTGGCTTTATTGACGCAGTACTCGCTGGAAATGCTCTGGCAGTACATGATATAGAATATTCTACTCTAGGAACTTCACTTGGAATGAATGTAAAAAATGGCACGTTAGCTGTTAGAGGACACCGAAACCACATGCAAGCTATTAATTCAGTATTCAAATTCGGATCAATTTCAAAAATGGTCGGAAAAAAGGCGTTGACTAGGGGGATAATGTATGAATGCGTGAAAAATAATGTTCCCTTTGTTCTAGCTGGTTCGTTACGCGATGATGGGCCACTTCCAGATGTCATAACTGACATGACTATCGCTCAACGAAAATACAAAGAGATTCTAAAAGACGCAAAGATGGTCATAATGATTGCCACAATGCTTCATTCAATCGCTACAGGTAATATGATCCCAGCAGATGTGAAAGTTGTTGTAGTAGATATTAATCAGCCAACAGTAACGAAATTAATGGACAGGGGCACATGGCAGGCATTAGGAATAGTAACGGACGTAGGCGCCTTTTTACCCCTTGTTACTCAGGAAATTCGAAAACTTTCAAAGACTTCATAATTTCCAGTAAACAAAATGATAATTTTTGTCTTGTTCTCAAGTTTGAATACAAGAGTGACTTTTTTAAGACGCCTAACAAAGGATACATTATGAGATTAAAGAATAAAGTAGCAATAGTAACCGGGGCATCAAGTGAAATAGGATTGGAAATCTCAAAGAGATTCGTAGAGGAAGGTGCTAAAGTAGTCCTAATTGGAAGAAATCTAGATAAACTAGAGAAGGCAAAAACATCAATAAAAAATTATGAAACAAATACCGTAGCAATTCCATGCGACATTACAAATGAATCTCAAGTTATACAAACAGTTGATCAAATAAATGAGCATTATGGCAAGATAGATATTCTTGTCAACAATGCTGGTGCAATTAATGATCCTGTTCATTTTCATGAAATGAATGAATCTGATTGGTTATCTCTTGTAAATGTCAATCTTTTTGGTACTTTCAAGATAACAAAATCTGTTATTGTGAAGATGCTTGAAAATAAAAAAGGATCCATAATAAACATAGGTTCAATATCAAGTGAGAGAGCCATCCCAAAAGTGCACTTAACAGTCTATTGTACGACAAAGGCTGCGATCAACATGTTCACTAAAGGAATTGCCATAGAATATGCCAGAAAAAACATACGATGTAATTGTGTTAATCCAGGAATTATCAATGCAGGCATGATAAAACCATACCTTGACTATCCAGAAGCAAGAAAAGTGCTTGAGGACAGACAACCAATAAACAGAATTGGAGAACCTTCGGATGTGGCAAATGCAGTAGTATATTTAGCATCAGATGAATCTGATTGGATATCTGGAGTAATCCTAAATGTAGATGGTGGAAAGTCAGCTTCTGAAGGATAATTTGAATAGACGGTTCCAGAGGGAGGTTTTCTAACAATTTTGATTTCAAAATGGTCAAAACATCGTAAATGAGATGAGTAAAATACAAACATGTTAACGAGTAAAATTAATCGAGAGTCTTAAATAATAAAAATTCTTCGAGTAGTTGTTGAAAATCGGTCTATTTCCCACTTTTTTAGTGATCGGTATAATATCATTTGGTGGAATTTCGGCATTTGGTCAAACCAACATTGTAACGGTAACGACGGACAAAACAGTTTATTCAGATGGCGATCAAATGACCATATCCGGGACTGTCGGCTCTCAACTTAACGTTCCAATTTCAATAGTAATAAGAGATCCATCAAACAACATTGTGTTAATTGGGCAAGTATCCCCAAGTCAGAATTCGTATTCTACGATAGTTACAACTGGAGGAAACCTATGGACTGCTACAGGTACATATGAAATAGATGTTACCTATGGAAGTAAGGATAACACTGCAAAAACCACCTTTCAGTTTACAGGTTCATTGTTAACAGCGCCCATCGTAATCCAAGGCCAAAGCTATAACGCAACATACACAATTACAAACGGCAAGGTTTTAGGAATAATTCCGAACACATCCTCCAACTCCCTAGCAATACGCATCCAGCCAAGCGGAAATGGAACACTTTCAATTACTTTGCCTAGAACTTTAATGGATGCAAGGACTAATGGACAAGATAGCTCCTTTATTGTACAGAATAATGGAATTCCAACAAAATTTAATGAAACACGAACTGATGTTACAAGTAGAACTCTTGTCATTCCTTTTGATACTAATAGTACTCAGATAACAATAATTGGTACTCAGATAGTGCCAGAGTTTGGTCCTGTCGCCATTCTAGTACTCTCACTTGCCACGATGTTTACTATTTTCTACTTCAGAACAAATTTCCTACAAAAATTCCATAACGTATCATAGACTAACTATCCTTTCTAAAATAACGAGTTGAGAGCAATGGTGATTTTTGTTGAAACAATATATTCTTGAATCTTATAACGAAATTCGCACTTAGATTGCCTTTTCGTTTTCGTCTCCAGAACCAATATCTACAGCACGAGTAATTTGAGATATGAATATTTTGCCGATTCTCGCATTATCCTTGATTATGCGTATTACATCGTTTTCATTTTTTTCTTCAACTATTATCTGAACGATGAATTTGTCATTGAATTCAGGTGTGAACATCTCAGTACCTTTTGCAGCATGTAATTTCGGATTTGTACTTTTGCCACGACCTCTGACTTTCATAATTGTGATTCCACCGACATGGATTTGTTTTAATCCGTCACTGATTGCTTTGACATCGCCCTGTCCAACAATCGCTTCGATTCTGATCATGTTTTAAAATCATTAATTGCACTAAATAACAATTGCGAAAAAAGAATTACAAAACTGTATAGGAAGAATTAGAATAACTCAAGTTTAATTTTAAATTGCAGATTCGTCCTTTTTTTCGGTTTGAATATCAAACGCTTCATTAATTGGCGTAATGAATATTTTTCCTAGTTTTGCTTTTGCACGTGCAATCTCAACCACCTCTGTTTTTTTCTCATCCGGCACTATTACTTCTAGGATAAATCTCTCACCAAATTCAGGTGTAAAAATCTCTGTGCCCTTTGATGCGTGTAGTTTCGGATTTGTACTTTTTCCCCGTCCCCAGCCACGGTATGCAGTGATACCTCCAACTGATAATTTCTTCAAAGCATCGCTAATTGGTCTTACATCGTTTTCAGGTAATATGATCTCGATCTTTATCAAAGTTGAAAAAAGATTCTGACGCGGATTAAAAAATCTTGTGCAAAATTCTTGCAACATACTTGAGATTGCAAAAAAGCAATTAATTTTTATACTCCCTTTTTTTTAATAGAGAAATCTTGCCAATAGACACAGGAGACACAGCTTGGATGCTGATTGCATCCAGTTTAGTATTGTTGATGATCCCAGCATTGGGATTGTTTGAAGCTGGATTATTGAGACGAAAAAACACAGTTTCAGTTTTCATGCAGATCTTCTTCGGTTTAGCGATTCTGAGTGTCATGTGGTTTACCTTTGGATTTAGTTTGTCCTTTGGTCCAGACACAGGTGTTGGTTTAGTAGGAAATATGGATTGGATATTCCTCAAAAATGTGCCATATGATGATGGGTTGCATTATGCACCAACAATACCGGGAGTACTATTTGCAAAATTCCAGATGATGTTTGCCACTATCACGCCTCTACTCTTAACTGGTGCGATAGCGGAGAGGATGAAGTTTAGCGCATATGTCTTATTCATTGTAGCTTGGAGCGGCCTCATTTACTACCCGTTGGTTCACTGGGTGTGGGGAGGAGGATGGTTAGGAAAGATGGGGGTGGTCGATTTTGCAGGAGGTATTGTAATTCACACTAGTGCAGGAATGGGAGCACTTGCTGCTGCTTTAGCTTTGGGTAGAAGGTTGAACTACGGTCCATCCATTATGATTCCACATAGCATTCCTCTTGCTGTATTAGGTTCGTCCCTTTTATGGTTAGGATGGTTCGGATTCAATGCAGGAAGTGCCTTGGCATCAGGCAGTCTTGCAGGAAATACGATCATCAATACTCACATCGCATCATCAGTATCAGCTTTAATTTGGGTTGGATTGTCTTGGATGAAAACCGGAAAGCCTAGTGTGATAGCTGCAATCAATGGCGCTATTGCTGGTCTAGCTGGTATCACTCCTGCTTCAGGTTATGTGAGTGTAGAACATAGTTTTGTAATAGGTATAGCAATTGGCATAATTTCTTACCTTGGTGTAATATTCTTCAAAGAAAAATTGCATATCGATGACGCCCTTGATGTCAGCTCAGTTCACGGTGTAGCCGGCATTGTTGGTTCTATAGCAATAGGAGTATTCGCAAGTACAGCAGTGAATGCTTCAGGACCCAATGGATTGTTGTTTGGAAATCCTCATCAGCTTTTGGTTCAAGCTATAGGCGTTGGAGTTGCTGGCGTAATGGGATTCTTTGGTACACTTGCGATATTGAAAGTGTTGGATGTACTTATCGGCATACGCGTATCCCCCAAAGTGGAAGAAGCAGGATTGGATATAGAAGAACATGCAGAACGTGCTTATTCAGATGAAGACGAATTTGGTAAGATGTAGATAGTTCTAAACTTTTTCAGTCTATTTTATAATTACAACAAAGACATCTGTATTAGCTTCTCAGAGTCGGATTGGTCAAACAGGTATCTATCTTCTTTGCATGCACTACATTCATTGGAGAGCCACATCTTGGACAATATATCTTCTAATTCCAAAAGAATTGGTCTAATCCTGTTTGTTTTGGAGCACCAATTAACGTGTTGAAATCCAAGTCCATTGATGACAGAATCTGATCGAAAGTACTTTCCATAAACTCGACATATTTTGTAGTGTCTACTTCATCAGGTCTTGCCATCTCAACAGGTTTCACACCAGGTTTGTTTATTATTTTCACATATGATATGATATCGCCCTTTTTTATTTCCCTTGTTGATTCCAACAATTTTGCAGCTCGTATATGCTGAGGAACAGTTTTGATATATTCTGACGGAGATTTGCTAATCATGACGTTAAACGCAAGTTCTTCTAGCGGAATTTGTTTTGCCTTGAGTTTTTTGGCATATTGTGAGATCATTTCTCCAATCTTCTGTTTCGATTTGGCAAATTCTGTTTCCGATTGTATGCCTGATAAAATTCCAAGTATCTCATAGAAGAGGTTTCTAATGAAGGGAGGAGTGTGTGATTTTTTTCCAGTCAGACCTTTGACATCTACCTTGCCATCTTTTTGGACACCAAGATAATTTTTTTTGCGTGTACTGAAAACTACATATCTATATTCTTTGTCTAGGTCAAGATCTACGCCAAATTCTTCTTTTGCCCAATTGACTATGTTTTGAATCTGCTCCCGTGTAGGGCCTTTTAGAAACAGTGAATCAGTATCGCCATATAGAACTTCAATTCCAATGGATTTGCATTTTTCAATTGTTTCTAAAATCGTGAATCTTCCAACTGCAGTAGTCGCTTCTGCAACTGGCAAGCAATACAATGGAAATATCTCGGCTCCCATGACGCCGTAACTAGCATTGAGTATGACTTTTAGCGCTTGGCTTACTACTGTGTAGAGTTGTTTTTGATCCTCGCTCAGAGTAGGATTTTTTGATAAGCTCTTGTAATAATTTACTCTTAAGTCACGTAAGGAACCTATCAATATTGCAGTTAAACCATCCTTTTTTGCGCATACCCAATGTGTTGTTTCAGGTATCGTGTTTTTTCTACATTCGTCATGAGGGCACCTAACTGTTTCATATGAGAGATTCCGTACCTTGATAATACTAGGATAGAGACTAGCAAAGTCCATTACAAAAACATTGAAGTGTATTCCTTCTTTTGGTTCTACTACCAAACCTCCTCGGTATTTTTTGTCTTTGATCACAGCCTCCGTTGAGGCAGCAACAGATTTTGATTCTAATTCTTCTCTCCTCGGAATCAAATAGTTGTGATTTCTGTGCTCGTAATAGAACAAACTTCGAATCCACTGTGATACGCCCATTCTAGAAATGTCATCGATGGGCATTCTTCCAATTCTTGTTATGACTACAAATAGATTCATCAGCAAATCATTGTTAAAGGTGGTAAGTTTTTGCGTCAATCTTGCGTCATTGAAACAATAATCGGCCAATTCGTATAGTGAGAGATCATTGAGATCACCATCATATTCCATTTTTGATTCCTCAATCAATCCCTCAGCTACGCTGTTAAGTGAAAAGTCGTTGTATTTGTGACTAAATGCGTAGATTTGAAAAGAACGATTAGAAAAAGCCCGGTAGAGGTCAATATGTACACCTTGCTTTAGTGTCGCAGAATCTCGCATCATAATTAGAGGTATATTTTTTAGTTCAATTCCAAGTTTTTCTGCCCTATTATAGATATACGGCATGTCAAAATCATCGCCGTTAAATGTGATTACAAAAGGATAATTGGTTAAAATCTCAAAAGCGTCTTTTATCATTTCTTTTTCTTTGTCTTCATCATAAAATATTACTTTAGCATCATTTTGAAGTTCACTTGAGCCAAATATTTTTCCAGTTCTCTTTAAAACAAACACTTGATTAAAATCATCACTTCCGCAAAATCCTATTGCAGTTATTTTTTTATCAGATATCTTTGGATCTGGTATTCTTCCTACCTCAGATTCCACCTCTATATCAAAACTAATTCTTTTTATTTTTGGAATTGGCTGATTGAGCAGATTTGCCCATTGAGTGATGTGATCTTGGAATCCTTTTTGATCAATTATCCCTACACTTGTAACTTTATCATACAATAAGCCCTTTAGCGCTAGCTGAACTTCATCCGGAATTGGATAGGAAAATTCTTCAAATTTTCCATTTTTTATAGTATAGTATCTTCCCACGACAAGTGAATTATCATACAAATAATTTTCATAATATTTTATATCTGATTCCCAGGTCTCCAGAATGTTTCGTATACTTTTGTCAGTCTGTGTACCTCCTACTGCCAAAGGATCTGTAACTATAATTTTTGTTACATCGATAGTTTTATCTTTGATCAGATCCTGTTTTTGCGTTTTTTCTAATTTCAGTACATCTTTTCTATCAGAGAGAAAGGTCAATTCTTCAGGCGATAGTTTAGAATAGCAATATGGCTTATGGCCTGTGTTATCTGTCCATAAAAGTACTTTTTGAGAAACTGGTTCATAGAATTTCAAGATGGCGGATTTTTTCTGCCCGTCATAAGTTGCAGAAACCAGTAATGCTGGAGGCATTGTGGTAGTTACTTCGTCTATTGCTTTAGAGGATTGCACTTTATCTCACTTTGGTATTAAATTGGTTGCCGATTCGTCAAGCAAAACTCTCATCCAATGTTGTATTTTGCTTTTATCAAGCACCGTCACCTCTATCCTTGCATCATGAAGAAGTTGATAATCCGTTTCGGGATATGAGCCGAGGCAGACAATTCTCTTAACGCCAGTAGTTATCGCCATTTTGCTACATTCAAGACAGGTTACAAAGGTAGTATACAGGGTAGTATCTTTTGTGCCAGATCCTACTCCCAAGATGGCACAGTGCATTATTGCGTTTGCCTCAGCATGGTTGCATATGCATCTGTCAAGTGCCTCACCAGAAGCAATCTTTCCTTCTGCACGCAATTGACATCTTTTACATCCACCTTCATAACAGTTCTTTACCCCCGGCGGAGTTCCATTATAACCAGTAGCAATTTGCCTATGTTCTCTTACAATTACAGCTCCGACTTGCCTAGTAATACAATTAGATCTTAATTTTGCAAGTTCTGCTTGTAGCATAAAATATTCGTCCCATGTAGGACGTTCAAATTCCTTTTTCATAATGGGTGTAACTTGCTCTCCAATATAAGATCTACAAAGTCGATGTGTGCTAT
>JAWOLM010000039.1:0-2528 GCA_033853455.1 Nitrosotalea sp.
TCATTTGACGACCCAACTTATCCATTTGGAGCTGGCTATTGGCAGAAATTTGAACAAGTAACTCTCCCAAAGATAGAAAAGATAAATGTTCCAACCGTGGCAACTGTAGGACAAGAACTTGACATCCAGTCTGTCACAACGCCCGACTCTAACATATATTATTATTTTATCAATGCACAAGGTCAGGTTGTATATGACGGCTTGCAAGATTCTGGTACAGGGAATTTCAGCATAATACTTCCTGCAGACAAGACTGCTAATCTTACGATTGGTGCAAACAACCTCAAAGTCTTTATCACATCAAATGATGCCTACAGGCCAGATGCCTTCAGTACGAGTTTTCTAGCTACAAAAGGAGGATTTACACTTCCTACCCAGAATTTCAATATTGTCACTCCAAGCTTAACTGAGGCACAGAACTATCTCGTCTTGATACTCTTTGTAGTCATATGCGCAGTCATAATCATCGTCTTTGCAAGATCTAGAAAGAAACAAACCGTAAAGGAGTCATCAAAGTAAAATGGGATTTAAAAAATATCTTGCAAAACGTGCTATTACAATGCTTGGTGTCCTGATGGCAACGCTTTTGATAACCATAGCGTTGGTGGGCTCTAATATGGACGCCATACTGAAACAAAGCGTTTCATTAGATATAAGGCAACAAATAACAAACAACAAAAGTCTAGTTTCAAGCTTCAAGACTCCGGAACAACTCGACTTGTATATTCAGAGCCAAATAAAGCAACGAATAGTGGCACTTGGTCTTGACCAGCCATGGTATACCCCGCAGAGGCTTGGACTTGCAATGTATAAAATACTAACACTTGATTTTGGTCACGCAAAGTTTCTTACAAGCGATTCTGGATCGTCTGATGTAAAAGACATAATACTTGAAAAACTCCCAAGAACAATACTGCTCTTTACAACAGCAACTGCCATAGTTTCCCTACTTGGTATATTATTGGGTGCCATCGCTGCAAGTAAAGTCAATTCAAAAATTGATAAAATAACCTCGGGTTTTGCCATAGTAAGTAGCAGCTTTCCCGTTTGGTGGGTAGGCATTATCATGATATTTCTATTTGCGTTTGTCTATCCAATATTTCCAGCTAGAGCAACCCCCGAAATTTCAGCAACCGATCCTGGATATCTCATGTCGCTTTTGTATCATATGGCGCTTCCATTGATAACACTTGTACTGATTGGATTTGGTTCTTGGGCGTATCTTGTTCGTAACTTTCTCATTGGAGTCTTGCAAGAGGATTTCATAATGGCAAAGAGGGCAGCTGGAATTGATGAGAAAAAAATATTATACAGGCATGCCTTGAAGAATGCAGCCCCTCCGATAGTTACTATTCTTGCGCTGAGCCTTTCAGGTTCACTTGGCGGAGCAATAATCACAGAAGCTGTGTTTGATTGGCCCGGGATGGGAAGGTTGTACTATGAGGCAATAAACATACTTGATCTCCCTGTAATAATAGGTGCGACATACGTGCTTACCGCATTCTTTCTTGTTAGCATATTTTTAGCGGATGTCTTGTACGGATACCTCGATCCTAGGGTGAGAAGACAATGAGTTTTTCTCCCAAAGAAATTTGGAAAGAGTTTGCAAAAAGTAACATTGCTTTGGCTGGGATAGGGATTATAGCAATCTTACTATGCATGTCCGTGATTGCTTTTCTTACCATTCCTGCTGAAACCTTTAGAGAGTGGAACGATCCTACAAACTGGCTCACATATCCGAAATCTGCACTTCCTGCTTGGATAAACTATTTTCTACCGCAAAAAATTCCAGAGCACTTGATTTTGAAACCTCAAGAATTTCATCAAGAATCTGGAGAAACCTCCGTTGTAACTGATGTATTTGTAACAAATTATAATTATGATTCTTTTCCAAGTGATTTTATTTACCAGTTTGAAGCAAAATATACTGGTTCACCTCTAATACAGCTCTCAATAACTAGGCCTGACGGTTTAAGCTCTCTATTAATGTCGACTTCTTTGCCCTCGTCTTCACAAAATACTATCTTCCAAGGAATGATTTTCTCTACGGACAACTCTATGAAGAAGAACATACAAAATCATCTTAATTTTTCATTCCCAATTGATTCTATTCAGTCGCAAAATCTTGTTTTCTCAAACCTTAACCAAAATAATGTCTTAAAGGGACCTTACGTATTCAAAGTAACAGCATACGACGTATCTGGTAACTTGACACTTGAAAAATCGGATTTTGTTTTAGGTGGTAAAGTGTACGGGGTGATGGGAACAGATGAGTTAAGGCGGGATCTGGCAGTTGGGATATTGTGGGGAACTCCCCTTGCACTCTTTATTGGAATTACAGTTTCGATAGGTTCTGTTGCACTCGGATTGCTCTATGGAGTCTTTGCTGGTTTTAAAGGAAGAAAAACCGACGAAGCGATGATGCGATTAAATGATATCATTTATGCAATGCCGGCTCTACCACTTTTGATAATTTTAGCTGTAACAATAGGAAACAGCATATTTCTTATTGTTGGATTTTTAGTGCT
>JAWOLM010000040.1:0-3357 GCA_033853455.1 Nitrosotalea sp.
CTTCCATGGATTTTTACCAAATACCTTCAGGAAAAGTTTGACACTAATTTGATTTTTCAGATAACCGATGATGAAAAATTCTTGTATAATGATGAAAAATCTTTTGAGGATGTATCCAACTTCACGAAAGAAAACATCTATGACATTATTGCAGTAGGCTTTGATCCCAAGAAGACAAAGATTTTGATTGATACAAAAGATATCAAGCGAATTTATCCCATAGCACTTGAAATTGCAAAGCGGATTACTTTTTCAACAGTCAAGGCTGTATTTGGGTTTCAAAATTCCACCAATATTGGCATGATAGGATTTCCTCCAATACAAGCAGCCCCATGTTTTCTTCCCTCTGTTATAGAAGGCAGACCAACACCAGTTCTCATACCAGCTGCAATAGACCAAGATCCTTATTGGAGAGTCACCAGAGATATTGCAGAAAAGATAGGTTTTCCAAAGCCAACACAGATTCATTCCAAGTTCTTGCCAGGACTGGGAATGCAGGGAAAGATGTCCTCATCCATTCCTGAAACCGCCATATTTACAACAGATACGGAAGAAGCAATCGATAAAAAAATATCCAACACGTTTACTGGCGGTCAGCCTACTGTGGACCTTCAAAGAAAACTTGGAGCAAACTTTAGCATATGCCCTGTTTTCTGGTACCTTAGATACTTTTTTGATACAGAAAAAGAGTCAGATGAGCGGGCCAGAAAGTGTAGAGCGGGTGAGCTTCTGTGTGGAGAATGCAAGTGCAACCTAAAGGATGCAACGAAACCTTTCATTGCAGACTTTAAAAAGAAGAGAGAAAAAGCAAAGGACCAGGTTGACAAGTTTCTTTTTGACTAGCATTTTAGAAATGAAAAAAAGAATAATTTGTGAGGATGCGTACGAGGCTCAAAAGCTTGCGAGTTTAATCTACATTAAAGATAACAATGAGACATTCATAACAGGAATTTTAGAGATAATTGAAAACGAACTTGTAATATCATTAAAGGACAAATCTGCCCATAGCATACTATTAAAGGACAGAAAAGAGGCAGAGTCGTTTGCAGATTTTATCCAATCAGTGATTGAAAATGCTCACAAGTTGTCAGACACTACTGTTATTGAAAATATGGTAGAGATAACAAAGGAATAGCTTTACACTAGTGACTTGTCCATTTCTTGAGAAACAATTTCTTGTACTTTTAGAAAGTATAGTTTTGTAGAGTATGGCATATCATCGAGGTTGTTTGCTATTGCAATCATCAGATAACGCACTGCTCTCTTTGATACATCCAGATTAAACTTTAGATATAATATAGGATCCTGCTTGACATTAATTTTGTCTACAAGCCATGGAGGTGCCATCTCTTTTGCTTCTGCAATTACTTTTTTGTACCAGAATGCAATGTTCTCAGGGTCAAGTCCACCTTTTAGATTAGCAATATCAGAGGACATTTTTCCTAGTATAGCATCTGTTATCCCTTTCAACAATCTAAAAACTATTTTATGGTTTTAGGGCAGTTACTCAAATATAGAAAAGCTATTTGTCAACGGCAAGAATATTTCCGTCAACATCTATCTCAGAGTTACGAATTCGTGAAGTCGATATACGTTTGCCATCTTTTGCGAGAGCCATAGGTACTACCAACACCTCTACGTCTGGAAGATTCTTTTGCCTTCGAAGTTTATTTAGTTCATTTCCTTGAAATGCCGTCTCTTCACTTACAACTAGAGCTTTTACTTCTTTTTCTAAAACTGCGGGACCAAAATCATTTTCTAGCTTGCTTATCTCATACTTTGCATCTGGAAAATTTTTTTTTATCGTATTTTCTAATACCTCATATCGTTGCTTGTAATCATGAATTAGGTTCTTGCCCTTTCGTTTAGCAAACTCATCGCTACTCAAACCAATGATCACTTTTGACGATATCTCAAATCCATTTCGTAAAAGTTCCACATGTCCCTGGTGTAGCAGATCAAATGTTCCCCCAAGAGCCACTAACTCGTATTTTTTCATTTAGATAGCCACCAATGGGGGTTACAGAATATTACTATTTCACAAGTGCAATATTAATTCTAGTCCCTGCAGATGAAATAGGAACACCGTTAGAATCCCACACATAAGTTTCAACAAAATAGGAACCAGGTGTATCAGGAGTCCATGATACAGATTCTGTGTGTTCCTGATCCGTTCCTCCCAAAAATATGCCAGATGAATTTGCAATAAATGCCACCTGGCCTCCAAATTTCTTTATCTGTACATAGTAAATGTATGGTTGCGGATTATTGAGAAGATATCTCAGATCACTGCTTATCTTAACTGGGGCATCAACGGGTATTGAAGAATATGAACTACCAGACGGATTTGTGATATTGGTATTGGTTATCAATACAGGTAGTGATGCCATGATGTTGGAAACATCAGTTGGTGATGATTGATAGTTATCGGACTCTGCAACAACCTGAAATGTCTTGGAACGACCACTTGGTAAAGCTGTTACCGTAAAGTTTGCTGTACTACCAGCTCCAATGTTAGGTATTGTTGTCGTGCCAATTGATACCACTCTCTGAAACGCATCATATGATAAAAGGTAAATTCTAGTATTGGCGGCAGCAGAATTCCCACCATTTTTTATTGTACCTTGGAGTATAACGTTGTCGGATATCTGAAGCAGTCCTGGAGATATGGCCAATACCTGAGCTCGTGGTGCAGCAGATGTAAATCCTGCCAAATTTACCGAGACCTGAGTAATAGAAGGATCAGGTTTCGTAGAAGAGATAGAATATGGAGCCATTGAATTTGGAGCAATAACTTGAAGCAGTGTAGTGCCTGTCTTGTATTCTAACACGTTGTTATTTAGATCTTCAAAGGTGATTCCCACCTTGACTGCAGTTATAGGAAAATCGTTATTGTTCTGAACTTCACCTAGTACTACGGTTGTACCATCTGGTGCTTTGTAGCTATACGATGAGCAAACATACACTTTGACAGAAGTTGACGGTGGTAGGTTCTCTCCGCCTGGTGCGGGGGCTTGTTGGCACGGCTCTTGCATTGCTCCCTCTGCAATTGTTGATACGGCATCAGTTGACAATAGTATGACTATTACCAAAATAGAAAGAATTGCAAGTCTCATACATCTCTAAGTCGCCATAGGTGATTAATCATATGCGATATATCATAATCTATACAACGTGGATTGGAAGCTTTTACCAAAAATCTTCGATACTATGAGATTATAAAAAGAAGAATAAAAGGTGGTAACTTACTTGTGCTTCTTCATTGCGGTGATTACACACCAATATACGAATCCGGGGATTAAACCAACGGCCAATGGTATGTATACACCTGCTTGACTCCAATCTTGCATTTTTTAA
>JAWOLM010000041.1:0-3602 GCA_033853455.1 Nitrosotalea sp.
TCTGAACATGCGCCGTGCCCTGTAACTATAGTGCATTAGACGAACAAATCAAACTATAATCTGTCTTACCAAATCTTGCAATTTTCTTAATCTATTTGATGATATCAGCGTCTTGCTTGACAACTGGTCTGAGTCTTTTAACAGTAAATCTTTTGCAACTACGACTCCATTTTCATATAGAGATAAAATCTCTTTTTTAGAAAGTGGTAGAATTGTCAACGGGTACAAGCCGCGCTCCTCTATCAATTTCTCAAGGCTGCTTTTAGGAGGATACCTCCATGAAAGAACCTCCTGTCCAATACACAATGCATAGGTTATCACATCGCCTGAAACTTTGGTATTTGTCACCAACATTTCGGCATCAAACTGTGAGCCAAGATCTAAAAATCTTGCGTGAGTGTAAAGTGATTCCTTTATTCCTGTAAATATGCCTGGCATGTTGTGATACTTGCATTCTATCATGTATTTTTTGTTGGAGGCCTTGGAATAGGCATCAATATCAATTTCATGTTTTACACATCTGCCATTAATTTCCGACCTTAACCCATTGATTTGATAACCATAGTTTTCTAGTACTTTGGCAAGATATTCTTCAAATGGGAATCCTGTAGGCCCTAAATTCATAATGGATTCTTTCAGTCTGTATCTATGTTTTAGGATGTGACCATTTTCTACTGCAGCTAATGCTTTGAGTACCATTTTGTATACCTCGCTAGTTGGAATATTTTGGTAAACCTGCCTTGAGACCTTTTTTGCTATTTTACGAGCTACTTTTCTTGATGCGCCAGCCCTTACACACGTTCGTTTGACTTTGTTGTAATCAAAAAAAACCCTCTCCCCATTTGCCTTGACTACGTATATTCTGTTTTCCTTCAAATTGAGCAACCCATACGTCTAGTCAAAAGACCTTCTAATCAACTGAAATCTTTCTGCCAGCATGAATTTTTGGAATTGTGATTGTTAGTATTTCATTTTTGAACCTAGCAGTGGTTTTTTTGATATCTGTATGAGGGGGGATTTTTATGACCTTTTTAAAGTGCTCAAATTTAGCAATGCGCCCATGGCGTGATACATTGTATGCTTCTTCAAGTTTTGCCTCTACTATTATGTGATCAGCAGTTGTAGTCACCTTGATGTTTTTTCTTTTGACTCCTGGCAAATCTATGTGTAAGATCCAGCTTGAATTCCTCTCAGTCAAATAAGATAATGGTACAAGCTCGTTATGCATGAAATCATCAAACATGTCGTCAAATATCGAACTGATTGGTTTTCCAAATGAGGGGATAAAGCTGAAGGTCATTTCTCTATTTGTAAATTTGAGGAGGTTTCTGAGATTCGCCTTCCTGTTGTAGTATGTTTAGTGTTTTTTCCATGAGTTGCCTTCCTTGAAGTCTCAAGTAGTTCATCTGTTTTTTAAATTCGGTAAGATCTATCTCTCGTTTTATAATCTTGGAAATTGTCTTGATTGAATGCATAGCAGATTCTGGATCTGGAAAGAAGAAATTGCATTCAGTAAAGAGAATTAATGTTGGAATAGAAGAATTTTTCAGATATGTAAGTATTGTCGCATCTGGTCCCGCTATCATGCCGGTCAGAAACTTTGGTATGTCACTTTCATATGTAACGGCTTCAAGTCTCTCATCAGTGCTGAGACCAAACGTCTTTATTTTATTTGGGTCTTTTTCTGCGGCATGAATTCCACTGGGAAAAACAATCATATCAATACCATTTTTTTGAGAAAAATCAATCAATGATTGGGAGAAACCTGCTGCCATATCAAAATCAATTGGCATGTCTGACAAGACTGCATAGATTGGTCCGCTTTTGTATATTCTGATAGGACCAAAAATTTCTCCATCATCTATGAAGACAACAGGTGTTACATCGAGATTTTCAATCTCTCCTACTATTTCCATGTCAAGCGCATGGACAAGATAAGATACAGAAATCGTTCCTATCAAACCTGGTCCTGGTATACCTACAAACAGCACTGAAGGGTTCTTCGGTATTTTTTTCAAATTCTTAATCTTGTTTTTATTTGACAATGCCATCATGCTATTATCTTGTCAGAAATATCTTAACAAAATTACTATTTATGATTATCATTTGTGATATTCTCCGACATATTATAAAATTGGAAAAATCCAAAATTAGTCATGGCCTCAGTTCAAACTACGTCAGAAGGCATTCCTGTAATCGTATTAAAAGAAGGCTCTAAACAGTCTCGAGGACGAGATGCGCAGAGAAACAACATTGCAGCAGCTAAACTTGTCGCAGAGATAATTGTGACAAGTCTTGGACCGAGAGGCATGGACAAAATGCTTGTTGACTCTTTGGGAGACATAACAATAACAAATGATGGTGCTACAATCTTAAAAGAAATTGATGTTCAGCATCCTGCAGCAAAAATGATGGTTGAGGTCGCAAAAGCAACCGATAGCGAAGTGGGTGATGGCACTACCTCCGCAGTAGTTTTTGCAGGGGCGTTACTTGAAAAAGCAGAATCTTTGATAGATAGTGACATTCATCCCGTGATAATAGCTAATGGTTACAAAAAAGCATCCATGAAAGCAATCTCTTTTTTGGAAGACATTGCACAAAAGGTTGAACCAAAAAATAGAGATGTGCTTGAAAAGATAGCGACAACTACGATGCAGACAAAGCTCATCTCAGTTGAGGCTTCTGATATGGCAAAACTGGTAGTTGATGCAGCACTTGATGTCGTTACACCGAAAGACGGGGGATTTAGTGTTGACCTTAACAACATCAAAGTAGAAAAAAAGGCAGGAGGCGCAATTTTGGACAGCCGAATGATAAACGGCATAGTGCTTGACAAAGAAGTAACCCACAGCGGAATGCCAAAAAAGATTGAAAACGCGAAGATTGCATTAATCAGTGCTCCTTTAGAGATAGAAAAAACTGAATTTGAAGCAAAAATCAACATCTCAAGTCCTGATCAAATCAAATCTTTCATGGAAGAAGAAAATAGTATTCTAAAGAGCATGGTTGACAAAATACAGTCAATCAACTCAAATGTCATTTTGTGCCAAAAGGGAATTGACGATATCGCACAGCACTATCTTGCAAAAGCAGGCATACTTGCAGTCAGAAGAATAAAAGAAAGCGATATGGCAAAGCTTGCCAAGGCCACCGGCGCAAGAATAGTTGGAAGCGTAAATGATCTTACAACAAGAGATTTGGGTGAGGCATCAATAGTTGAAGAAAGGACCATAGAAAATGACAACTGGGTTTTCATAGAAGGATGCAAAAATCCAAAGGCTGTAACTTTACTGATACGTGGGGGTTCTCAAAGAGTAATTGATGAGGTAGAGAGGTCCCTACATGACGCTCTCATGGTAGTAAAAGATGTCATTGAAAGACCACTGATAGTTTATGGAGGGGGCGCTCCAGAAGCATATGTCTCATCAAAATTAAGACAGTGGGCGCAGACCCTGTCTGGGAGAGAACAACTAGCAGTAGAAAAGTTTGCAGAGGCACTAGAATCAATTCCGCTTGCTTTGGCAAGAAATGCAGGTATGAATCCTATAGATGCAGTAACCCAACTTCGAGCTAGGCATAATGCTGGTGAAAAATGGGTTGGA
>JAWOLM010000042.1:0-2715 GCA_033853455.1 Nitrosotalea sp.
ATAATCAAGATCTTACTAATATCCAATCTTTCCAACAGAATATCATGAGAAAAAAGAAATCCATAAAAGAAGAAGAGGAAGAAAAGAAAGGATTTGAACATGAATTAATGAAAGAGGAAGCACATCAGCTTGAAATGCAAGACTCGTATGAAAGCGATGAAAAATATGAAGAATCTGAAGACTAGATTTCCAAATTAAAATCTAAATTATGATTCCTTAATTTATCAAGTAGGATCTAGCCATGTGTTAATAGAGCTTTTAACGTCAAGGAAATTCCAGCTGCTCCCACAATTGCTCCAACTATAATTCTCATTCTGTCATGGTCAAACTTGAAAGCGCCAAACCTAGACCCTATAATTCCTCCGACAAAAACAACTACTGCTAATGGAATAAGCATGGTAAAATCAAGAGGCGTACTTATGTCATGGGCTAAAAATCCGCTCAGAGAGTTGGTGAGGATGAACAAGGCTGCAGTTGCCGCGGTCTTCTTTGTGTCCTGTATACCAGTCAGAATAAGAAGAGGTGAGAGCCATATGCCACCTCCAATGCCAACAAGTCCCGCAATTGTTCCTAAGAACGAGCCTGTGGGTATTGCAACTGCAATTATTTGTTTTTGATTTAGAGTTATTTTTTTGAATCTTTGTGGTTGACTTTCAATCTTTTTTGCTCCCGAAATTAAAAGTGCAGCCGAGGCTGCAAAAAGTGCTGCTATAAAGATAAGCGAAAGATCCCTTTCTGGAAGTTTTATTAGCCCCGCCATGAAGGCAAAGGGAATTGATGATAGGAATGGTAATGAAAATTTCAACGACAAGTGTCCCGCCCTTGCAAAATTGTACAAGGCTACAGCAGTTACAACCATGTTAAGAAGAAGCGAGATGGGAGGTACCAGTAGGAGGCTTGTCCCTGCAAGCACCAGAATGGCGATATAGCTACTTCCGCCACCAAAACCTACACTAGAATAGATGAAACTAACTCCAAAGAACAGAGGAATTAGAAAAAGTAGGAGCTCGATTAATGCCCATAACCACCTAACATCTTGTAAACATGAAACAGTCCTGGAAACAAGGCATCAAGTGATTCAGATACTCCTTTTGTACTTCCGGGAAGATTTACTATAATGGTGTTACCGCGAACGCCAGAGACTCCTCTTGAAAGCATTGAGAGTGGTGTACGTCTCTGGCCATAATTTCTCAGGGCTTCAGATATTCCTGGAACTTCCTTTTCCATTATCTTTCTAGTAGCTTCAGGCGTAACATCTCTTGGTCCAAGTCCAGTTCCCCCCGTCGTTATAACAAGATCTACCTTCAGGTTATCACAAAATCTCCTGAGCTCTGATTCAATGGAATCAATCTCATCCGCGACTATTTTGTATTCTGTAACGTCAAACCCCTTGTTTCCAAGCCTCTCGACAGCGAGTTTGCCAGACTTGTCTTCACGTTGTCCCTTTGAGGTAGAGTCTCCTATTACAAGGACGGCAGCTCTCAGATTTTTGCCACTGTCATGAGTGAAATTTTTTATTCCGCCACTTTTTTCCAAAAGTTTTACCGACTCAATTGACAGATTATCATCTATTGGTTTGAGCATATCGTAAATGGTAAGGGCTCCTACTGTGGCTGCAGTGAGTGATTCCATTTCTACTCCTGTTTTCCAGACTGTCTTTGTTTCAACTAGGACTTTGATTAGATCCTTTTCTAATTCTACATCTACTTTTACATTATCTATTGGTATTGAATGACAGTATGGCAAAAAATCCCAGGTTCTTTTGGCAGCTATTGTTGCTGCCACCTTTGCTGCCTCGACAATATCGCCTTTTGGAGATTTTCCAGCCTTGACAGTTTCAATGGTTTCTGGTGAGACCTTTACTATGGCCTGAGCTGTAGCGGTCCTAAGAGTATCAGGCTTATTTGCAACATCAAACATTCCCATTATCTCTCATACTCCTGTAGCTTCCAGCCAATACTCACCAGTATCAGACCTCTCTTTTTTCCATATAGGCACTCTGGTCTTTATCAAATCAATCACATATTTGCAGGCTTCAAACGCTTCCTTTCTATGAGCTGTTGAGACTGCAACGATTACACTAATGTCTCCGACAGTAAGATCTCCGATTCTATGTACCGCTACAAGTTTTTTTACATTCCATTTTTTCATTGTCTCACTTTCAATCTCAGAGAGGACCTTCTCTGCCATTTCTTTATATGCTTCATAATGAATTCCTGAAACTTTTTTCTCCTCGCTATGGTTTCTTACTGTTCCTATGAATAAGGAGATGGCTCCGGCTGAATCATGATGTACCTCTGAAAGAATTTTGTTGACATCAATTGGTTTTTCGGTAATCGAAATCACGTGCCACCACTTACAGGAGGAAATACGGCAACCTCGTCTTGATAAGACAAAACCGTAGAATCGTTGGCCACTTCATGATTGACAGCGTAGATTAGAGGTATCTTTACAGAAGACAGCGATGGATACGTTCTAAATAACGATTCTTTGAGATTTGCAATTGTGTCGCCATCATTAATTTTTAACAAGATTTCGTTGCTTCCTACAATCTCCTTCAATGAAGCAAAGAGTCGTACCTTGACCATCTGTAGTTGTTCACTTTTAGCCATGTCACCCTCCAATAGTGTGCATCAGGTTTAGCGTTGGCTTTAACTGGTTTGTTTTTATTATTTTGATTATTCCTTCCGGTTTCTTTTTCATGGCATCAAGAAT
>JAWOLM010000043.1:0-5763 GCA_033853455.1 Nitrosotalea sp.
TCTCATAATACAAAAGGCAAAGGAAAACTGGGTTGATTATGAGCCCCAGAAAAAAGAGGCGGCCATTGCAGGTATAGACAGCAGTTATAACAGTACAAAATTTCAAGGACTTGAACTCTGGGTAGTAACAGGAGTGTCAATAAAATCCGACGGTTCTATAATCACAGAATGTCACAATCAAGGACTTGGCCAGCCCACCCCCGAACTTGAGACACAGGCAAGCAAGATGGAAGTTGAGGCATGTGCTCTATCGGTAGACAAGGCAGACCTGGTTGCACTAGACGGCTCCCTTTATTCACAATTTCTTACAAGACAGGCATCACTTGGCAACGCTATAATTGCATCAATCAAAAAGAGAAACAACGTTGTGTTCATATCAAAGACATCGTCGGCAAGAAAACAATTTGAAAGGCTTGGTTCTGTTGCAGGAGATATTTTCTACTATAACCACGCCCTCCAAAGGCCTGGCTTTAGCAAGATATTCGTTGACAAAGATCTTGGTCCTGGCAAAGTTGTTTCATATGTATATGCTAGACTTAGGGACTCGACTCCACTCATCAAGATAGAGCTGTTAGGATCGGGCATTAGTGAGGGAGAGATAAAATCACTTTTAGACAAACTTACAAAAAATAGTGTTGGAGGATATCCTTACGCATTAAAGTTGGCTCATGAAAACTGTAAGATAACCAATGCTGACTTGTCTAGGCTTGTAAGTCTGTACGGGTTATCAAATGAGGTCGGTTCAAGGGAGGTATTAAGTTGATAATTGGTGTAGTAATTGGCGAGTCAAAACCAACAGAAGTTACTGCACAGTCATCCAAACCACTTTCTGTTGGAGAATATGTGATAATTGATTCACAAGACGGCAAAATTCTGGGCCTAGTTGAAAAGTCAGCAATATCAAGCGAGGCCCTGACAGATGTTCGAAACTTTGACGAAGCAATAGAGAGCAAGGAAGTTGCAGAGATTAACTCAAGAGACAAAAACTACAAGGTGAAGATTGGAATACTAGGATTTTTGGATAAATTACAAAAAGGTCATGTTGTTATTCCTGCAGTTCCACCTCTTCCTGGCACTTCAATTCTTGAAGCTGTGACGCAAGATCTTGGAACTATATTTGGTCCATCTGGAACAGAGTGGACTAGAATAGGTTCACTCTTGAGAAATACCAGCATAGAAGCCAAGATAAACATCAACAAGATTGTGTCAAGGCATCTAGCAATTCTTGCAATGACAGGCATGGGAAAGAGCAATCTTGTCTCACTCATAGCAAAACATGTTGCTACTTTGAACGGCACACTAGTTATCTTTGATTACCATAATGATTATGAAAATCTCGATATCTCCAAGATGAATTACATGATGGCAAAAATAAATCCTCGACTCTTACCTGCAGACAAGCTTGCCGAAGTAATCGAGCTTCGCGAAAATGCAGACAAGCAACAGAGGGTTTTGCGTGAGTCGTTGACCGAATCTGTCAGGCAATCAAAAGAATTTTGGACTACACTTGAGGAAAATGTTGCCGCATTTGGACGCACAACAAAGGGCTACGCAGATAGCGCAAGCAGAGTGCTTGATAAAATTGATGATGCAAAGCACAGGTTTTCAGACATACTTGATCCTGATTGTGGAGATCCGGTAGACCTGATAAAGGAAGGTAAGGTAAACGTGTTAAACATTGCAGAGCTTAGTGAGAGGCAGGCAAATGCAGGACTGGCATACTATTTACAAGAGTTGTTGCAGCAAAGAAAAGAATCAATCTGGGAGAGGAAAGGAAAAGCAACAAAACGAAGTTACAAGTTTCTTGCTCCCATTTTTGTCATAATAGAAGAAGCACATGTATTCATACCAAAAGGGGAACACACTGATACTAAATACTGGGCATCCAAGGTTGCTCGAGAGGGACGCAAATTTGGAATAGGCCTTGGTGTAGTATCACAGAGGCCAAGGAATATCGACCCAAATGTTCTCAGCCAGATGGGCTCTCTTGCAATAATGAAGATAGTACAAGACGATGATCAGCAACAAATATCCTCTGCGGCAGAATCTCTAAGTAAGGACCTCATCTCTCAACTCTCCTCATTGAACATAGGAGATGCATTGTTAATTGGTCAATGGGTAAATCTACCGTCAATTGTTCACGTAGACGAAGTAAAGGGTAAGCGTTCGGGCTCTGACCTAGATGCAGTCTCAGAGTGGAATCAGACAATCAAATTCAGAGATATTGCAAAAGAGACAACACATGGTCTAGTCCAAAAAGACCTTCTGTTAGATTGAGATGATATTTTCACATCTTTCTGATACGCACCTTGGATTTGTACAATATCATTCAGAAGAACGTGAAAATGATGTCTACTCTGCATTCAACCAAGCAATAGACACCTCAATAAAAGATCATGTAGATTTTGTAATATTTGCAGGAGATATCTTTCATGTCCCAAATCCGAGCGGCAAAGCTATCGTGACGCTTGCAAATGCCCTGAAGAGGTTAAGACAAAATAATGTAGAATCATTTTTTGTTTTAGGAGAGCATGACATAAGCAGAATCAAAGCGACTCCTGTTCCTTTTGTATACCACAATCTTGATTTTTCAAGGTATATTGGTGGTGGCAAACCTGTGTTACACAAAGATGTTCTTATCATGGGTTTCGATAAGAGAAGAAAAAGCGAGATTCATTCCTTTGAGAACGATTTTGCAACAGCAGACTTGGCTGCAAAAAACCATAGTGGGCATAAAATACTTGTACTGCATCAAGGTATATCAGAGATTAACAAGTTTGCAGGTGAGTTGAGCTCTACCGAGCTTCCAAAAAACTTTACGTATTATGCCATGGGTCACTTGCATGACAAAGAGTTGAAAAAATTCTCACATCTAGGAGGGCCACTTGCATATCCAGGTTCCATCGAGATGACATCAAGTGAGTCGATAAAGGATACGCAAAAGGGATTCTACGAGGTGGACATATCCCGTTCAGAAGCTTCTCCAAACTGGATCAAGGTAGATACAAGACAGCAAATTTCAGTCAAGACATCAATTGAGAAACTTGGAGATGAGCTAAGCGCGCTCTCTGAGAAGATAAAGGGATTCAGTAGAAAACCAATAGTTGAGATAAAGATAACAGGTCAGATGCTAGAACCTGGACTAGTCCAGAGTCAGATTGCAAAGATCTCAGATGCAACCTTGCGATGTTTCTGGAGGTACATTTCATCTGAGCAGGCAAGTGGTTCTGTCTTTATTGAAAGACCAGTCAAGATAGAAGAAGAGATGCACAAAATTGCAAAGGAAATACTAGGGTCTACAGAACTTGCAAATTTTGCAATAAACGAGTTACTACCTCTGCTCTCAAAAGGAAGTGTGGAGGAAGCAAGCCATGCAATCAATGAAAACTATCTACAATTCAAAAAGGGGTTTGGGAATGTTACACTCAGTTGAAATAGAAAACTTTCTTTCACATGTGCACACCAAGCTAGAGTTTGGAAATGGTGTAACTGTTTTTGTAGGACCAAACGGTGCGGGAAAATCAAGCGTAATTGATGCAATAACATTTGCGCTCTTTGGAGAACACATTAGAAAATCTACAAAAGGGTTACTACGTCGTGGAAGCAGTCAAGCATATTCCAAGGTTGGATTTTCAATTGGAAACAGACAGTTTGAGGCAGTTCGCAAGATTGATTCAAAAGGGACTGTGGCAGCCCAACTGTACGAAAAGACAAATGGAGAACTAGTACCGCTTGCAGCGGGCGAGCGGAAACAGTTTGGCGAGTCCATGACAAGAGAGATAGAGTCATTGATAGGACTTGATTTTGAGAAACTCAAAGTGGCGTCAATTGTACAGCAAGGAGAGTTGCAGTCAATAATAGATGCGGACCCTAAAAAGTTCAAAGAACTTGTTAATGCAATAATTGGCATAGACAAGCTTGATACCGCATATGAGATCATGAAGAAAACAATCGATTCTTTTAGGGCATCGGTAAGGTCAAGGCTTGAATATGACGACACCAGTGTAGATATGCTTCAAGGAAGGATAGATTCCTTATCAAAAGAGATTGCATCCTTGGAACCACAGAAAAAGAAACTCGAAGATGAAAAGACATCAAAAGAGCAAGAATTTGTTCTGTTACAAAGCAAGATAGAGATCGAATCTCCAAAGGAACTCAAGATAAAAGAGATAGAAAACAGAAAAGACGAACTTGCAAGATACCTCAGAAACGCAGTGACTTCAATCAAAAAGGATATTGCAGAAAAAGAAAGAAGGTTTTCCGAATGTTCAAGTAGCCTTCCTCTTCTTGCGACAAAGCCCCAGGCAGAATCAGAAAGTAGGCAGATACAACAAGAATTAGAGAAGATTCGTTTAGAGTCAAGAGAGGTTGGAGAGAAGGTAGCCAAGTTAAAAGGACAGCAAGAGATAGCAAACAAACTACACCTAGTTGATGGAAAATGTCCTGTTTGTGATTCTAAGGTAGACCGCATAAATCCGTTATTTGAGCAGGAACACTTGCGCATGGAACTGGATGTACTAGCAAAGAAGAAAGAAGATCTTACAAAAGAAGAAGCAATTGTTCAAAACAAGAAAAAAGAGAATGATTTGAAGCTTCAGCAAATTGTAAGAGCGGAGAGCATCATGTCCTCAAACAACATCAAAAGCCAAGAAGAGTTGTCAAGACTAAAAGAAGAGATCTCAAGTCTACAGACGAACATAAGACAAGTTCCACTTGAGGTTACCACTAAAGGAAACCTAACGCAGTTTGCAATAGACGAATATTCGACAAATGCTATAAGAACAATTTCGTCCTTGGTAGAGGAGACAAGAGATTTTGATGTAACAAGTTTCAGAGAGCTCAGAGTACAGCTTGACAGACAGCGAGCAACCATCAGTACATTAGACCAACAACTAGGATCTCTCACTACAAGACTAAAACTTCACAGAGAAGAGTCTGAAAAGATTTCAACTGTTTTGGATGAGCTAAATCACCTGAAACGATACATTTCAAACCTTGAAACTATACGCAGTCAAATTTACAATAGGGATGGGCCCGTTGCCACAAGCCTTCGCTCATGGGCGCTTGGCATGATATCTCAAAAGGCTTCAGAATATCTTGCAACATTTAATGTAAAGATTCAAAGAATAATGTTGGAAGACAAGGCACGCGATATTGGAATCACTTGCTATGCTGGAAATTCTATGCTTGACTTGGAGTCTTTGAGCGGCGGAGAAAAGGTTAGCGTAGCACTTGCATTGCGCCTTGGCATGGCTCATCTGATGGGTTCGTCTCATCTGAATTTTATCATACTTGACGAGCCTACTACGCATCTTGACCATGAGCGAAGAAGAAGTCTTGTTAATGTTCTTTCTCAAGCGTTTGAATCAAACGTTGATGCCATATCACAGTTTATCATAATAACACATGACTCTGAAATATTTGAGAACTCTAACATTGATGCGATTTACGATTTTAGGTCTGCTCCAGAAGGTACACAAGTAGCTCCAATCTAGCCGCCAGTCAGTTTTGCAAATTTTTCGTTCTTGCAAAGTTTTTCCATAAACTTTAGGTTTGACAGTGCAACCACGGCAGAGTCTCTTACTTGCTCACTTGAATCAGTGAGTGCTTTTTGCAGAGTATCTTTTGCATCTTGAGAACCTATAACACCAAGAGCAACCGCTGCTTCATGTCTGACAAAAAGACTTGGGTCATTGCGTGTTGCATCCTCCAGTGGTTTTATTCCACTTCTAAGGCACATCTGTCCAAGTGAAAAGGCAGCTT
>JAWOLM010000044.1:0-3325 GCA_033853455.1 Nitrosotalea sp.
TAGCACACAGATTTAACAAATCAATCTTCTATGATAAATTCAAAGAAGTAATAGAGAAGCTAAAGTTTGACAAGCTGACTCTCAAAGCACCGTTCGAACAAGCAGCAGACGTTGTGATGACTGACAAGGGTCACCTTGATCCAAACCCGATTCCTGTGACAAAACAAGACGTTGTTCAGCTCTTACAGGATATCGTAAACGGCAAACTGTAGGAAAAATTCATCTTTTTCCCATTTGTCTCCTATTTTCTAAAGTCATGTTTGAGAAAAATTAGTTTATTTTTCATTTCAGATTAAGCTTTTATGCAACCGGTTGCATACAACTGAAGGTCCCAATGCAAGAGCTATACAGCACTAGCGACCTAAGAGAAAAGATAGTAAGCATACTAAATAGTGCTGGATTTGATGATGCGTGTTACAGAAAAATACTTGATTACACAATAGACCTTTTCCATCAAAAAGGTCTTGGAATTGATTATTATGGATATCATAACATTATTCACGAGCTTGAAGTAACCTATGTTACACTCGTGGCCGCACAGTGGCAAAGCCTACAGAATCACATTTCAAAAGACGACATAAAGTATCTTTTTGCAGCAGCTCTGTTTCATGATTATGATCCACAGAAACGCGTTGATAAACCACATGAACCTGATGCAGTAAACTTTGTCAAGACGGATAAAATTCTAGAGTCTTTACTGAAGGAGGCAAATATCGATTCCAATATTGTTGCATCTCTCATATTAAGAACAACCTACCCTTGGCGTGGAGATAATAAAGAGAAGGCAGAATTATTAATTGATAATTTCTACTCCATGTCAGATATTACAAGGGATGATCCTTCCGAGATAGAACATTATAAAAAACTCGGATGGTTTCTTTCAGTAGCAGATAGAATAGGCGGATACGCACTGGGAAATTTTTCATATGCACTTGAGATGGCAAAAAAGAATGCTCACTCTTTGGCATGGCATCCAAACCTGATTTCAATACGTTCTGTCGCATACTTTGAAGATCTTTTAAACAATGAATCAGAAATGTGTAATCAAATTCTGGAAGCATTACCTAGAATTATGCGTAAGTCTTTCATGGACAATGTTCTTGGATTTATGAAGCTTCGAGAAACAGAATTACAAAATCAAGCAGCTGTAATTCATGATAAAGTTCAGCTTGTACCAACGATAGATCCTATGAAAACAAGGGAAAATGATGAATTTATCAAAACATTATTTGGGATATTTCAGGAATTACCATCTCCTTTACAATTTACAAGGACAAATTTTGCAGAGTCTATTCGCGACCCCAATGTCTTGCTTAATACATTAAGATATGGAGGCGAAAATGGTCCCATTGTTGGTTTTGTAAAAGGCAAATCATTAGAAACTTATAACCTGCGTTCTGGTATTAACGACCCACATTTTGGAAAAAACGACACCATATTTTTAGAACCAATTGCATTGAAGATGGGATTTTGGGGATTGAAGGGAGGAAGAGAAATGAGACTATTGTTTTTGATGCAAGCTCATTCAAAGGGATACAAATATCTCTCAAGCTTTGCTCTGCGAGATGTCATTCAAGAAAGAATGAAGCGAAATGAGAAGATCGAGTTTGTAAAGCAATTTGATCCTGAAAGATGGGACTACTATAGGGTAAAGCTATAGAATTTCCATGGCAGAGATTTTCCGGATTTGATGATTTTGTGCCCTGAAATTGTGATTGTAATCCAATTTTACTAGACTTAAATATCGCTTCTAATTGACCAAAGTGCAATAGGATTTCGAAAATGATAAAATTTGGAATTCAGCAGGGGTTGAATGTCGCTCGACTTGGACTAACCGAAGATCAAATCCTCACAGCATGTGTACTTGCTGACAAGGTAGGATATGATTCGATTTGGTATATGGACCACAGCAATGTCCCTCAGTGGAATCATGCAATTGTAAACGATCCATGGGTCATGCTATCTGCAATAGCTTCTATCACAAGCAAAGTAGAGCTTGGTACCTGTGTAACAGATGCCATCAGACGACATCCATCAAACATTGCATTAGCTACTATTACTCTAGATAGAGTTTCACACGGAAGAGGAACATTAGGAATTGGCGCAGGTGAGGCTCAAAACATTAAAGAATTCAAGATACAGTGGGACAAACCCGTAGGAAGATTCGAGGAACAATTACAAGTAATCAAACTGCTATTTGGTTCATCTCCTGAACATCGAGTCAGCTTCAAAGGAGAATATTATCAACTAGAAGAGGCATGCCTTCAGGCAAAACCAATACGAAAACCTCATCCTCCCATCTACATGGCAGCTGGTGCACCACGAACACTTGCTCTGTGTGGAAAATATGGTGACGGATGGATTCCAATTGGATATACGCCAGAGCTTTATGAAGAGCATGCCAAGGCAATCAAACAGTCAATGAAAGAAAATAGCAGAGATGGCTCTAATTTCCAGTTTGGCGTAGACATTGACGTTTACTTTTCAGATGATGCCGAGGAAGCTTGGGCCAAGATGAAAAATGCAGTAAAGGTGAGCCTCTTCAAGCCCGAAGTGCTCAAAGTACACGGAATCAAGGATATTGCGGGTTTTGATTTCAAGAAATACTTTACAGAATACTCCATGTCAAATCAAGAATGGATTGTAAAGATGAGAGAAGCAGCACAGACCATCCCAGACAAGGTTGCACGCTCATCAATCGGCATGGGAACTCCAGATGACATCATCCCTGTATTTGAGAGATTCATCAAGGCAGGAGTCAATCATTTTATTGTGAGATTCTGGGGCTCTGGCTACTTTGGTTCAATAGATAAATTTGCATCAAGCATACTACCATACTTTAAGGACCAAAATAACCCAAGAAAGTAATCTTTAGAAAACTTTTACAGGTATCTAAAGATCGTCATCTTTTCAGAATTTGGAAGATCAGAAACTAGAGCAAAGTTGTATAGCGGGTAGGATTTTTTGTATTGTTTCATAAAGCTCCATGCCACATCATGAGTCTTAAATTCAGACCTTATACCTTCTATCTTAAACTCGGTCCCAAAGACATCAAACACTTTGATAAAGTATCTTTTTGGTTTTTTGTGTGGTTTTGCCTTGAGAAGCCAAGTAATAGCAAATGCAAAAACTGCCAACATTATCAGAGCAGCTCCTATCTCCTTGAGGTGTACCCAAAAAACTGAAGGAATGGTATCACCAAATAAGCGATATACAAAACCTGAAAATCCAGCAACAGACGATCCAATTATCAAAAATGCTCTGATACTGCGATCGTCAGTGTTAGATGTCATACCCGTTAGTGGTAGCAACCCCAATTTAACTA
>JAWOLM010000045.1:0-2812 GCA_033853455.1 Nitrosotalea sp.
CAGAGTTTGACGATGGCGGTGTACTAAAATTTGGTCCTGACAAAAAACTTTACATCGGTACAGGGGATGCCACTGACCAAAATGCAACACAGGACCTCAACTCGCTTGCTGGCAAGATCTTGCGCCTAAACGATGACGGTTCAATACCTCAAGACAATCCATTTCCAAACTCACCCGTTTACTCTTATGGTCACAGAAATCCTCAGGGTTTGACATGGGATAGCAATGGAAATCTGTATGAAACTGAGGAAGGTCCAACAAGAAATGACGAGATAAACCTAATCAAGCCAGGGAAGGACTATGGATGGCCAACACAAGAATGCTCTGGGACATCGCAGTATCAATCAGCACTAGTCTGCTACAACCCCAGCATTGGTCCTGCTGGAATAGTTTACTATTCAGATGGAAAACTTGACATAAAAAACAGCCTTGTGATGGCCGCGCTTATTGGCCATGGCCTGTACCAACTGCCTATTGGAAATGGAACATTATCTGAACAAAAAATCATATTGGATGGGGTGGGAAGAATACGAGATGTTGACGAGGGACCGGACGGCTATCTCTATGCTCTCACGTCAAACACCGACGGGAGAGGCTTCCCTGATGCAAACGATGACAAACTTTTGAGGATTGTAAAATAAATTGACCAACTCGGATTCCAAGAAATTTCACGAAAAAAACAGAGAGGAGAGGCTCAACACAGTAAAATCATTTGCAGGTCTTTCAGATGAGGATATTAAAATTCTAAAAAACAACGGTGGTATTTCATTCGAACAAGCAGATCATATGGTTGAAAACGTGATAGGCACTCTTTCTTTCCCACTAGGCATTGCAACCAATTTCAAGATAAACGGAAAGGACTATCTCATCCCAATGGTGATTGAAGAATCGTCGGTCATTGCTGCAGCATCAAAGGCAGCAAAGATTGCAAGAAAGCGCGGAGGTTTTGTGATGAAGGCTGATGAGTCTTATATTATAGGACAGATCCAGCTAGTTGACGTAAATGTAAAATCCTCAATCCCTAAAGTTTTGAAGGCATCAAAAAAGATTCTCCAGCTTGCCAATTCCAAAAGCAAGACACTATCTAAGATGAAAAAGGGTGCAAAGAAAGTAACTTGCAAGAAATTAGAAACAAATTCTGGACAGATGTTAATAGTTGAACTCCTGATCGACGTTGGAGATGCAATGGGAGCAAACGTGACAAATACAATGTGTGAAGCAGTTGCACCGCTACTAGAAGAGATCACAGGTGGAAGAGCTATTTTGAAAATCTTATCAAACTATTCCACAAAGAGACTTGTCCGAGGTAGAGCCATCTTCGATAAAGAAGAGATTGGAGGAAAACAAGTTGTCGATAACATAATACATGCATACCAATTTGCGGCAAATGATCCTTATCGCGCAGTGACCCACAACAAGGGAGTAATGAATGGAATTATTGCTGTTGCAAACTCGACAGGACAAGATACTAGAGCAATCGAGGCGGCATCACATGCCTTTGCATCAAAAGATGGAAGATACACCTCCCTTACAAAATGGAAAAAAGATAAACAAGGAAACTTGGTAGGGGAAATAGAGGTACCCATGCCTGTTGGAATTGTAGGCGGAATAGTAAACGTACATCCAATGATAAAGATCTCGACCAAGATTCTTGGAGTCAAGTCAGCCAAGGAGCTTGCGTGTATAATGGGTGCAGTAGGCCTCGCACAAAATTTTAGCGCTATTAGGGCACTCGCATCGGAAGGAATACAAAAAGGTCACATGAGACTTCATGCAAAAAATATAGCAATAAGCGCAGGCGTACCAAAAGAGAAGATACATGAGGTAGTCTCAAGGATGGTAAAAGAGGGTAACATTTCAGTTACCCGAGCCCGAGAAATATTCAGCTCAAGCGACTAGATATATATCCAAAAGGCTTGGTAGGAGACTACGTTGGCCAAAGTAAAATTTGCAATACCAAAAGGCAGCATAGAAGAATCAACATTCAAGATATTAGAAAAATCTTGGACTAGAATAGTTCGAAGAGAGCGTACTTATCGGGTAATACTAGATGATCCTGAGATCTCCGTAAAGATGCTTCGCCCACAAGAGATCCCAAATTTGGGAAGCGATGGCCTTTATGACGTTGGAATAACAGGTAGGGACTGGGTTGGAGAAACAAAATCCGATGTCAAGACTCTTCTTGATCTTGAATACGGAAGAATCAAACTAGTTATTGCAATTCCAGATTCTTATAATTTCAAATCTCTTGATGAAATGATACTATCTTATGCAAAGAAGAAAAAAATTCTCCGAATTTCTTCTGAGTATCTTACAACTGCAGCCAAGTTTATCACACAGTGCAAAAATTACAAGAAACTATACGGTTCAAAACAGCCAATGATTGTAACTCCATGGCTAAGGTTGGGTACCAACAAGAATGTCCAGATATTTCTCTCCTTTGGAGCAACAGAAGCAAAACCCCCGGAGGATGTCGATGCAATCATGGATGTTACAGAAACAGGGACTACTCTTACACAAAACCAATTGAAAATAATTGATACGGTAATGGAATCAACTGCAGTCCTTATCGCAAACAAGGCATCACTTAAGGACAAGACCAAACGTGAAAAGATCTATGATATTGTAACCATGTTACATGGTGCAGTGGAAGGCAAGAAACACTTGCACATATTCCTAAATGTAAAGCATGAAAATCTTAGTAGGTTGCTCAAAGAGTTGCCATCCCTTAAACGTCCGACTGTCAGTCCGCTAAGCGAGAAAGGATGGTATTGCATAAACACAGTCATTCCAAAAACGGAATTCCACAAAT
>JAWOLM010000046.1:0-10016 GCA_033853455.1 Nitrosotalea sp.
CATTTCCTATCAAGTAATATGCAAACACTGTGTTTTTCTGTCCTATTCTATGCAATCTATCTTCTGCTTGTCTATGTATTGCAGGGCTCCAATCAAGCTCTGCAAATATGACATATCTTGCCTTGCTTAGGTTTATTCCTACATTTCCAGCTCGAAGACCAGCAATCATTAGCTTTGTCTCACCATTTTGGAACCTGTCAATATTGAGTTGTCTCTCGTTGTCTGACTGTCCTCCTATGATAGAAGATGGAGAATATTCATGAAGGCTCTTGTGCAACAATGCATGAATTGCCTTGTGATGACAGAATACGACCACACTCTCTTCAATTTCCATTATGTTTTTGACAAACTCTATGACATGGGGCAATTTTGCAGCACCTGCTGCCTGTCTTTCGCTTTGAATTGCTCTCTTGTATGAAGAAAACTTGTCAAATGCAGAGGTTGCGGTCTTTTGTTCCTCTTCTAATCTTTTCCAAATTTTATCAAGCTCCGTATAATAGTAATTGATATCTGAATCGATAAACTCTTTGTATCGTACCTTTTCTTTTAGCTCCTTTAGAACGTCTGATTTTTTGCGCCTAAGCATGACATGTTTTCGTAATTCTTCTCCCAAGCTTGCGCGTTTGTTTTCAAGTACTATTGCTTTTCCTTTTTCATTCACATAGCAGAAGTATTCGCAAAATTCTTCAAAACTTCCAAGAAGACCAGGTCTTAGAATGTCTACAATTGGCCATATTTCAGAACCCCTGTTGTAAATTGGAGTTCCAGAAAGACCAATTCTATACTTTACGGATTCTAATGCAGCAAGTTTTTTCACTGCAGAATACTTTTTGGTTGATTTTGAACGAAGATGTTGTACTTCATCGCAAACTAGTGTACGTATATTCAATTTTGAAAGGTCGTCTAACCTCTTAAACAGAAGATCATAATTTATGATGTAAATGTCATACTTACCGATTTCCTGTGATTTGCCAGTTCGTATAAGTACAGAAGATGGATATTGGTCTTCAACCACTCTCCCATTTCTACTTCTTTTCTTTAGAAATTTTTGAATCTCTCTCTGCCAATTGCTCAATGTCACAAGCGGAGCCACTATTAATGCTGGAAATGTTTGTTTTTCTGTGGCTAAATATGATAATGTTTGGACTGTTTTTCCCAATCCCATCTCGTCAGCCAAGAGTGCATTACCTGAAGATTTTAGCAAGAAATCTAATCCCTCTCTTTGAAAATCAAGCAAGGTGCCCCTGAACTGCTCATCGGGATTTGCCTTTCGAAGTTTTTCTATCCTGGTGTATTTTCTTTTTTGGACTTTCATGTGTTTTGTTTTTCTCTGCCAGATGTTTCGTGATTTTATCTCAAGCGGAAAAGTTTCCATTATCCATTTTATTTTCTGAACATTGTGTTCTGTATCAGGTACTATGGCCTCTTCAGGGCCGTTTCCATACCAAGCTTGTGGAATGACCCTTGCAACCATACTGACTGCTCGTGAACCAGTCAGCTTCCATGTCCAGTTTTTCGAGTATGTATCCAAAACGTATTCTAAGGTTCCAAATTCTTTCATGGCTAGCTAATTCTCCGAGAGTTGGTGAAAACGATTTATGAACTTTTAATTTTTAATAAAAAATGAAGATATTCTAGTTTTATAGTAAATTTAAGACAATTTTAATAGAAATGATCCAGTTTCTCATAATAACTGAATAAGAATAAGAACAAATGATAAAATCATAAACCATGATTTTTTGGGATTTTTCCAATTAAACCATAATTTTGTCGATTCATCCTTTTTGCCAGGTGAGAGAATCAACGATTCTCTTACCGAATTGTGATCCCACGCATTCAAATTCCATGGCTCTAGCCTAGTTTGTAAATGAGACAATAAAGGAAACCCGACAAGATGAGACAATTTGTAACTCGAATCTTTTGTAAAAAATATTTTCAGTTTTGTCATTTACTGGCTGGGAATCATCTTCACTAAACTTCAAGCCAGTAAAACAGTGTTGAAACTCTATACAAATAGGCGTATATACGTGAAGTCTTGTTTCCATAGCATGATAAAAGGAGTAAGTTCTGCAGGACTTCTTCAGGATGGAACCTCATTCAAAAATCCGTCAATTGGACTTGAAGAAGCCGCACAAAAGATTACTGCTGGCAATTTCATCTGGGTAGAATGTGTTGTTGATAGTATCACTGAAGACACCCCAAAAATTCTTGAAAGACTTGGTGTATCAATGGACCCTTCTCTGCTTCTATCAGGATATGTATCGAGCTACGAGGATAGAGGAGATACTCTAGGCTTAATGATTCCATTTGTCGTACCTGGAAATAACACAACGCAAACTGCACCATTGTTGATTTTCATAAAAAAAGATCTAGTCATAACAATTCATGATGATTACGGCGGAAAAATTACTCGTCTGTATAATTATGCTCCGACACTCTTGCGCAAACTTCCAAAAGAACCTGAACAGTGGACAAACAGACAGACTCTATTGCTTGCAAGAATCATCGATGAAATCAGTGAAGCAAACTATTCTATACTTCGATTAATCGTAGAACGCGCAGAACAATTTGAGATAGATCTCGCTGGTTCTAGACAAGTGACTCGAGATATATCACTTGAGCTCTCAAACATGAAGACTGCACTCTTGACATTTCTAAATGCAATCTGGGCTACTTACGACACTGTTCATAATCTCAAGTACGGCGATGCAGACTTGATATCTGATGACGAACCTATTCTTGCCAAGTTTGAAGTTATTCTTGGTAGACTTGACAGGCAGATACAAATGTCAGAAAACGTCATGCAAATGGTAGCTACTGGTGCTAATGTAATTCAGACCGAAGTAACTAACAAGGTTACGATACTTATCATCTGGTGGACTGTAGCTGGAACTGCTGAACTTGTACCAAACACAATTGCTACAGTCTTTGGACTTTATCCTGCACATGAACAACAATTCTGGCCCATTGTAGGCACAATTACGATTTCAGCTGGACTTGCTACCGCAATAGCGTATTTCTACGTGAGACGCTTCTTTGGACAGACTCTTGGAATGGAGAAGCTACGAAGAATCAGAAAGAAATTCAAAAAATCCTAGAATTACAAATAACAAAACAATTTGTCGGAAATCAGATAAATAACAGTAATCTAGAATCAAGGAAATACAATGAAAGTACTAGTTGATGAGATGTATGATGGCATGGATTCTAGACTAAAGGAGTTTGGCTATGATGCATTTAGTGTAAAGAAACTGAAAACAGAAGGAAAGAAACTTGCAAGCGACTACTCTGTCATAAAATTCGCTGAGGAAAACGGGATGGTAATGATAACTGAAGATGTCGAAGTTGGCAAGGCTTGCAAAGAGAACAACATTCCATGCGTCTTGCTAGATACTGAGGCAATGTTTAAGATAATCTTGGAAGAGCTAAGTAACCTTAAGAGTCGTTGACTCGTCTTTTCTTGATGTATATTACTATTACAATGATTACCGCTGTTATTACTAGCACATCAAAATAACTCGAGTATTTTCTGATACTGTCCCATTCTTGGCCTAATTTCAGCCCGACAAAAGTTAGTGCTCCGTTCCAAATTATAGAACCAATGAGTGTAAAAGCCGAGAACCTTTTCAGATTCATCTTGGCAGTGCCGGCAGGAAGCGAAACATATGTCCTAATAACTGGCAACAATCTGCTGATAAAAGTAGACCTATCGCCATATTTTTTGAAATAGGATTCGGCAAGTTCTAGATGTGATTTTTTGAGCAGGACATACTTGCCATATCTTAACACAAAACCTCTACCTAGGTATACTCCTACTGCATACGCAATCAAAGATCCGACAAGATTTCCAATAGAGCCAGCAATTATGACAAGTACAAAGTTGAACTTGCCTGTTGAAACAAGATAGCCAGAAAATGGCATAATCACCTCGCTTGGTATTGGTATTAATGCACTTTCTGCAACCATCAAGAAGAAAATTCCAAGATAACCGGAGTTTGATATCGTCTGAATTATAAAGTTAGTAAGAGTGCTTAAAATCTCGAAGGCAACCAACTTCTTCTATAGCCGTTCAACTAGTGAATTATACCTATCGGGTAAACTTACCACATGCCGCTTGTTGTAAACCCTTGTTCGTCAAACTTTCTTTGGGGGGCATGTTTGTGAGCCTTTTTCATGTGTCTGTCTAGGCGTACTGGATCGTTTAACTCAAGACCGCATTCTTTACATTTTGTCTGAACAGGTTCCTCTTTTTTCTTAAACAGGCCCATAAACTACAAGTCGTCAAAATATGTTATAATTCTTTTTCTTGAAATCCAACTAATTGGAAGAAATCAATTTTGTTTCAAAAGCAACTCGCTAGTAGATTATAATAAAATGGCACCTGCGTAGAAATTACGCTACGCAGTGGGTAACCAGGTAACTGGTATTACAAATTGACTCTAATCGCCCTTCAAAATAAGGCTTTGTTCCTCATTCTGCGACACATTTTAAAAGCGCATAATCGATGGTCCTATTCTTAGAGACATTTTTCATCTTCATTAAGGATTTGAAGAGAATTTTCTCGACGTATGAAGGATAACGTTGTGTTATCTTTGATCTCAAGGATTCTCTATTCTTTAGATAATAATCTGCAAGTGGTTGGTATACCTTGGAGCCTATCAGATCTGCATTTACAATTCTAAGGCCTCCCTCTTCTATTGTCTCTTGTAGTTCCTTAAGGTGATAGTGTTCAGAAGACCACGTAAATGATAGTATGCCAAGCTTGAAGATGTCAGATCCCGTAGAATTTGACATTACTGGAATGGCAAGGGCAAGAATTCCTTTCTTTTTTAGAATTCTTTTGCACTCGGAGATAAACGCTGAAAATGGTTTGAAGTGCTGCGCAGATTCTAGGGCAATTATTCTATCTAATGTCTTATCCGCAAAGGGTAGTTTCGTGGCAGTCGAGTTGATAAGATTTGGAGACGAGGTGCTTTGGAGAATCTTTGAGGCAAATCCAAGCTGTGTCTGGTTTACATTGACACAAGATATCTCAATGTGAGGAATGTTTGCTTTCCAAATCAATGCGGGCTCTGAAAAACCACTCCCAACATCTAAAACATTTTTGGCAGTTTTCAATTCTGCAATATCGCCAATCATCTTACATAATGTAGTCTGGGCTTCTATAGGATCAACAGTATTATCCTTCCAATATCCAAAGTTGAGCATGTTGCTTCCTGTAGAAATTTGCATAAGGGATGCAAGAGCATCGTAGAGATTTATTACGTCAGTCTCGTTTCTACGAAATGTCCAAAGTAAAGCTTCCATCGGACTGATGCTTATCAAATCTTGGTTTTGTGGAGACATCTTTCAAATAATGATAAAGTTCGATTTAAAACTCTTCCATGTAATTGATCTTTTTATGTGAGTGATTGGTAGCGAAAAATAATGGATACATGTGATGCAAGAACGAGAGCATACAAGAATGGCAAGACATTTGACCAGTGCAGAAAAATCGCTGAAGATCTCTCTTCTGAACTTGCAAAGAAAATCGAACAGGCGGGAGCTGTATCATGGAAAGAAATTCTTGAAGTATCTGATCATGATGAACTTGTCTACAAGCTAACTCTCAAGTATATGAGACAGAATGGCTATGACATTGGTGACTGGAAGACTCCCCAAGTCACAAAATCTACTGCTTAGGCTCTAGAGCACAACTTCCGTTTTGCTCCTTTCTCATTCTTCGTGCCATGATGTATGGTGTGGCAAGAAGCACTGGAATAGAAACAGCTATGAATAATGTCTGTAGTTGTGCCTCATAGCTTGTCAAAAATAAGGTTACACCTGTAGCACTTGCTCCCAAGCCAAAAAGCAATGTAAATGCTGTACCTGCACATGTTGGGCAGCCAACAAAGAGTCCTGTTACAGCACCCAAGGTGCCAAACTTTCCTGCGCTTTTTGCAGCAGAAAATGTAGTTGCAGCAAGTGCAAAATTGAGCCCAACCAAGAATGATACTACTACAAGAAGAACCAAGTTTAGTGGGACAATTTGTAAACCGATGTGTTCTGTGAAAAACGCAAAAATCATTGGCATGTATCCTGGCAAATCGCAACAAGGTGAGAGCTCAATATGGGGTGGTGTTGGAAAGCCATAATCTGTCGCGTTAATGTCGGGCTTGTAAAGAATTACTCCAGACGTCAGTCCAAAAAATATTCCGTATCCTATAGCACTTATGACAAAGATTTGTTTTGCTCTTTTGTTGTTCAAAGAATTTGAGATAATCGATGAAATAGATGAATCAGGTTGTTCTATCTTGCTCTTGTAAAACTTGTACAGTCCCCAACCAATTGCTACAAATGAAGCAAACAATATGAAATATGTTGCGTATGCCAGATTCTGAAGCGCTGGCATGGCTGCAGGAGTTACTGTGATCTCATTGTTTCTTGCGTAGGCAAGAAAAGAAACTGCGATAGCCAAAAATCCTACAATGACAAGTGCCCTGTGTGAACGACGCACAGTACTCTGTTTTTCCAACGAGTAAAACCGGGTGCCGCGACATTAAATTCTATCTGTATTTTCCAAAGTATTTATCAAAGATGATACATGATAGAAACCTGTGAAGATAGACGAGCCGCAAGACTCTGATTATGTTGAAACAAAGATCACTCATGTAGGATTTGTTGATCCATATGGTGTAGAAGGACTAGTGATTATGAGATCTGATGATGACAAGGAATTTCACATGCGGGCTTTTTCAGGAGAGGTAGCAAGACACATCTCAAACTTTATCGAAGGAGAAAGGGGCGTAATTCCTACTATTTACAACATGATAGAAGAACTGTCTGAAATCAACGGGCTCATCCTTGTAAGAATCAGGGTCTATGAAAGTGGAAGCGTGCTTAGGGCAAATCTGTACTTTACAGGAAAACACGATGTTGTAATGCGTAACTATAGGGCATCAGACGCAATAGCACTTGCAACATTTTACAACGTCCCGATTCTTGTCAGAAAAAATCTCTTAAAAGAAAAGATGGAAGCCTAGGTAACTATCTGTTCAAGTTTTCCTTCTTGTTGTGCTTTTCTCAGTTCCATCGCAATTCTTCTTCCAACGCCAAAGGTTGTTCCATACTTGTACTTTGTATAAGGACTGGTGGTGGCAAGAATTGGGTTGCCTGGAACTCTAAGTGAGACATCATAGACGACTATCTCAAGGTCTCTTGTAATGACACTTTGCAAGGAGAATGGTCCAATTATTCCTGGAGCGTATTCTCTCTTTACTGCTGCCACAAACTTGTCTCCTGCCTCGATTACTTTTTCGAGTAGTGATTCACGTATGCTTGCTGGCGTATGGCCAACCTCGATGTTCTGCAATTCAATATTTGTCTCCAGTTGTTGTTTTGCTGGCAGTGAAACAAAATCATGAACATTTGTCTGCAGTCTTCTCTCTATTCCAAGAAAGTCTACTTCATCGGAAATTGGAGTATGAAAATAATTGAAATTAAAATACGTACCAACAACAAACTCTTCAATACTTGCAATCTTTAGGGCATCCCTTGAGATTAGTCCTTGCCTTATCTTTTTTTCAGTTTTGTCTTTATAATCTGCATATGATGTTGCAATGAAAAAGGCTCTTTCGAGCTTGCGAGACTTTTCCTGCACCTTTACTATGACTGGTCTATCGATATCTTTTGGATTCTTGAATATTCTTGGCAATCTTATCTTGGCCTTTTGTAGCAGATAGTACTGATTTTTCTTGTGTGAACGCTCTTCTGCCTGAAAGAGTGCTCTGTTTCCAAAGAGCGGTACTTTGAATTTATTTTCTACAGCATCATATCCAAGATATGCAGTAAGGGCTCGGTGTGGAACTATGACGGTATTTTCTGACCTAAGCCTTGACTGAATTTTGGATGACAGCATTTCTTTGAATTTGTTTACTATGATGATCTCGTCTGCAATTCTTGAAAATCTCTTGTACGGTATTTCTCTTCCTTTTTGGCATATTACCGATGTTCTAAAGTTTTCATCTTTTGCGCCATCCATTATCTCCAGAGCGGAGTGGCTTCCAAGAGTACCGATAGAAAGATCAGAATACTCTCTTACTATTTTCTGAATTTCTGATCTCTTGATCATGCGAAATCTATTTTTGAATGGGTAAAAAAGGGTTCGTTACTTGAGATCTTCTTTGTCTTTGAACTCTTTTAGCTCTTTTTCTGATTCAATTCTACCTTTCTCATATTCGCCTTTTGCTTTTCCAAATGTTCGAGCTAACTCGGGGATCTTCTTCGCTCCAAAAATCAATACCCCGATAATCACTACGGCAATTATTACATTCTCATATGCCATGAATGTTCATAATAGGTCAGCTCAAGATTTAAGTGTATCAATCTCTCTTGCGCGCCTTTCTGAGAGAAACATGCCTATGAGGTAGAGTCCTATGAGAGGACCTGCTACAAACCACATTGTGACTCCACTGCCATCTGGTGTAATTGCTGCTCCTAAGATGACAATTCCAATTACTGCCCACTTTATGTTACGTCTCCAAAACTTTTCGTCAACCATGCCAGATGCAGTAACTGCATACATTATGAGTGGCAGCTGAAATGATATTCCAAAAGCTAACATGAACTGTAAAACAAATGTGATGAAGTCTACAATGTTAAGAAACGTGAGCAGTCCTGCAGACTGGCCATACTTGTAAAGAAATGTCAAGATGTATGGAGTCACAACAACATACGAGAAGACACAACCTGCAACAAAAAGACCGATTGCAGGAGCTGTCGTTGATCGTATTATTCGCACTTCTTTCCTGTCAAGGGCGGGAGCAAGAAATCCCATAAACTCTTTTACAATGACAGGCATGCCTACTGCGATGCCTAACAAAACTGCAACATAAAACTGGGCAAAAAATGCTTGTCCAGGCGCAGTCTGGATGAGCTGAACATATGGTGGAAGCAGGTGGTGCTTCATCGAGTTGGTTACCTGTGCTGCAATGTTATCAAATGGACTGAACGTTGGATAGTAGAGATGCATGCCGTTGTAGATGTAAGGAGTTAGATGAAATCCTAGAAGGAAAAAACTAATGGCACCGACAGCAATTACCATTCTGAAGAGTCGCTTTCTTAGCTCGTCGAGATGCCCCATGATTGTCATTGACATATCTAGAGATCTTTGAATTTGTCAGAACCCTATTTATCTACTTGCCAGGTATGGGTAGGATCTTGTTAGAAGGTAGATTGCTCTGTTCCTGTTCAGACGGTGTAAAGTTTTCAAGTTCGACAGTTAGTTCTGTACTTGCCTCAAACGTATAGCCTAACTTTACTGCCAAGTCGGCTATCTCAGTTGGCTCGTATATCTCACTCGAGTTTTTCAAGAATATTCTGCTTCCCTTTTCTGCAGGTTCTCCGCCAAACCTATCTTTTAGGAATTTTGTAATCTTGCCAACCTCATCATTTGATATCATGTTGTGATAAAAGACAATCCCGTGAATGGAGGCATAATCCCATGGAGTGCCGTTTCTATAGCAAAATACTCCAAAGTGAGTTCCTTGATCATCTTTACTGCACTTGATCTCCCAGATCAGAACTTTTTTTGGATCATACTTTGCCTTTCGAAGATCATCGACTGTTAATTTCCAATATCGTAAACGGGTCATCTAGTCATTGGAATAAATATGCGATTATAAAATTGTGTGCATGGAAATTATTCCTAAAAGCCGTCTTGATCTGCTATCTGAAATGGAGGAAAGGTACGAGAAAAAAGACAAGGAATACTTTGTCAAATTACTTGACGATGAAGATTTTGTGATAAGATGCAGAGCAGTCTGCATACTTGTAGACATGGGCGGCGAAGACGTGGTTCCACATGTGGCAGGGGTTCTAAAAAATGATCCTAATGAATTAGTAAGACATGAAGCTGCCTTTTCACTTGGACAGATGTGCCTTAGAAGTGGAATAAAACCACTGGAGGATGCAACACGCAATGACCCAAGTCTTTTTGTCAGACATGAAGCAGCGGTTGCTCTTGGTGTTATAGGTTC
>JAWOLM010000047.1:0-3219 GCA_033853455.1 Nitrosotalea sp.
TTACGCTGCTTCCCATGGAGATTACCTTTCCTGCACACTTGACACAGCTAGAAAAGAGTGCGCCAAGTTCTGGTTCGCTGATTATTGCATGAATCACGCCGTTTAAGACACTGATCACTTTTGCTGCGGCTATGTCGCCTACCCTTACGAGGATTCTTTTCTTTGCACCTCTTGCTTGGCAGATGACTTCAAGTCCTGCATGGGTTGGCCTGCCATCTATGTACATTACATTTATCGCAAACATGTTGTTCATCAGTGCAGAAACATTTCCTACTATGATATTGCCAGGTTTTGGTACGGATACCTTTTTGATCTCATTTATCTTGGCAACTCGATTTGCCTTATCAAACTCTGGCGTGCCCACTACAAGAGATCTAATAGAATGCCCATCATCAAATGTATTCTGTCCAGTCTCAAATTCCTCAATTATTGCAATCTTATCTCCTGGGAGGGCTGGCTTGCTTGACAATGAACTCGTTTGAGGTTTTGAAGATTATAATTGTTTATGCTATACTCAGACCAATTTGATACAAATTACAGCCAGTGGGGAACTTGGAGAAAATTCTCCACATTCTCTTTTTTTAATATTTTGACCAATGCATTTGCTTGAGGAGTGGAAAGAACAGGCTTGTGAAAATGATTATCAGTCGAGATTCTAGGACATGCCACTTGGATGAAGGCATCAATCCCTCTCAGGTTCTGCAGCTTGTCATCTGTAATATCAGTCAAAGCAAACAGTTGGACTTTTTTTCCAAGACTCTCAAGTTCCTTTTTGAACTTTAGCGCAGTGACCTTTGAGAACTGTCCCTCCTTTAGGCCAACTACAATGCCAAATGATTCAGCTTCAGCTGCCTTGTAAACTGCAAGTATTGCTCTTTTCTGCAGTCCTTGAGCAAACTCTGTTACTTCCCTTATCTCATTAAAGTATGGATCAAGAACAAAGGTAGGTCTGTTTGTAGAGAGTGCAATCCCTGCTGCATGAAAGTTGCTCTGACCCAAAAATATGTTGGCGTCAACATTTTCTCTTGTCTCCATTACCGGATAAAACTCGCATCCAAATACCTGCCCGTCATTTAGCTGTCCCTTTCCCTTTCCTATTTTTACTTGAACTCCTTCCTCCTCCAAGATTCTCTTTACCTTGTCTACCTCATGGAGGTGTTGGCTGTCAGTTACAAGCGCTACAGTTTTTCCTCTAAACTCTTCAACACATTTTTTTGCAATTTTTTCAAATGAAATATTGTCAAACGCGTCAACTAGAACTATATTCTCTCCAAAACTTGTCGAGTTTACTGTATGCCCGATGTGAAACAAGACCTCTGCTCCTAGCACCTTTGCCCCATTTGTGTTCATGTCACATGTTCCAAAGCAACTGTCTGCAAGAACATATGCTGGAATTCCAAATCTTTCCATTATCACAGATGCAGTATCTTGTATTTTTGGCAAAATTCCATCAGGACCATTCAAGGCTACTGATACCGGTTTTCTCCTTTCTATCTCGTCAAAGATTCTTTTCTCATCTATTACTATCAATCGTTATCCAAGCTTGTTTTTTTAATTTAAACCAAACGAACGCATACTATTTAATATCACTCCATTTCAAAACCAAACATGCCGATAGCGTTTGTATTGCTCAATGCAGAACTTGGAAAGGAAAATGAATTGCTTGCCGAAGTTAAAGCGATTGAGCATGTCAAGTATGTCTATGTCCTTTACGGTGCTTATGACCTTGTAGTCAAGATAGAGGCTCCAGATAATGAGACGCTCAAAAAGACCATATCAAACAACATAAGACAACTCAAAAATGTACGTTCTACTCTAACAATGACCGTTATAGAATGAAGCAAAGCATTCTCCACATAGGTTTTGACGATACCGATTCCAGAAATGGAATGTGCACCACCTTCCTTGCCTACAAGATCGTCGAGCATTTGAGAAAGGAAAAGGTCAAGTTTCTAGACTATCCGTATCTGATAAGGTTCAACCCGAACATTCCATGGAAAACTAGAGGAAATGGAGCGGTAGCCATCAAGATCCAGACCCAAAAGCCTAGTCTGATAAAGAAGAACATAATTGATTTTGTAAAAAGGTATTCCGCCATAGATGAGGGTGCAAACCCAGGTCTTGTTTTCTATGAAAACAATGTGATTCCAAAAGAGTTTTCCGAGTTTGGTAAACAAGCCTTGTGTACTCTGGTAAACAGAGATAAGGCAAAAAAATTTGCGTCTCAAAACAAGATTGAGACATTCTACATGGGAAATGGCCAGGGTTTGGTCGGTGCGATAGGTGCAATAGGGTATGACTTTGATGATCACACGTTTGAGCTTATAGCGTACAGACAAAAATCAAATTTTGGTAAAAAGCGATTTATCTTAAAACAGAGCGTAAAAGAGATGCAGGAAAACACTTTTCCCAAGACCTTTAACAGTTACGATGAGACTAAAAACCGCATACTAATTGCTCCACATGGTCCAGATCCGGTATTTTTCGGGGTACGAGGCGAGGATGTCAAGTCGGTTGTCAAGGCAGCATCTCTTGTAAAATCTCAAGAAAAGTTTGCTGGATACATGGTCTTTAGGTCAAACCAAGGAACAGGTGATCACCTGCAAAGTGAACTTGACATTAAAAACCTACAACCATATTGGTCTGGATATATGGCAGGTTATGTAGCTACAACTCCAAAAAGAGAACTGGGAGGACATGTAACGTTTACAATTTCAAAGTATGACAAAAAGACAATCTGTGCAGTCTACAAACCAACCGGTCTTACAAATATCGCATCAAGCCTTATCAAAGGAGATATCGTAAAAATTGGCGGAGGGGTGAGAAAGGCCTCAAAGACACACCCTAGAACAATAAACGTGGAATTCATTGATGTCATCAAGCTTGTCGATGATAAAGTACTTTCAAACCCAATATGTACAAGATGCAAAAAACACATGAAATCAAAAGGAAGGAATCAAGGATTCAAATGTGTAAAATGCGGTAGCGTCTCACAAACAAAATTCATAGAGAACATTCCGCGCAAGATAAAAGAGCAACTCTATCTTCCTGTCACATCAGCTCACAGGCATCTCACAAGGCCAATGCAGAGGATCTCAAGATTTAACACAAAAATTCAATTTGATGATTCTAAAAAATGGTTTCATAATAATTGAAGAGAGTAGCGGGGAGTAGATTTGAACTACTGACTTGCGGGTATCTCATCTGGATTGATTATGA
>JAWOLM010000048.1:0-2545 GCA_033853455.1 Nitrosotalea sp.
CTTCGCCTAAAAGATAGTTACATCCCCAGGTGTTGGAGAGTAGTCCTTTACATCCTTGTGGAATTCAACAAATTCCTTGTGAGCATTTTCCTGATGTTTTCTCAACTCATCCAAATTCTCAAACACATTACTACATAGATAGCACTTTGGTTTGTGCTGATCTACCATTGATAATACCATGGTATCTCATTTACACAGGCTGTCATAATTGAATCTTTTTTAGTCTAGACTGCGGTAAACCACTCTGAGAAACGCTCATCTCTTCCCCTTGATACTTCATTGAAAGCATCTTGTAATTTTCGGGTTATCTCTCCAACTTTGCCATTTCCAATTGTTACGTTATCAATTTCTGATACTGACTTTACCTCAGCTGCAGTACCTGTCATAAAGACCTCATCTGCTATGTACAGGTCCTCTCTATCTACTTCTCTTTCATTTACCACAAGTCCTTCTGATCTTGCTATCTTGATTACACTATCCCTAGTTATTCCATCAAGGATACCCGCGTTTAGTGGAGGTGTTGAGATCTCACCCTTGTTTACAATAAAAATATTCTCTGCACTTCCCTCAGATACTTTGCCATGGTAATTCAACATGATTGCCTCATCATATCCATCTCTTAGAGCTTCTACCCTTGCTAACGCCGCATTTGCATAATTCGATGCGGCTTTTGCTTGCATGGGCTGTGATCTGGAATCTATTCTAAGCCAGCTTGATACTTTGCATCTTGCTCCATGCACCTTTCCTGCACTGGACTCGCCAGTATTCCATTCCCAACAAGCTATTGCAACATCTATCTTGTTTGGAGTTGGTGTAAGACCCATTACTCCATGACCATAGTATGCAATAGGTCTAATGTAACATTCTTTGAGTTTGCTTGCTTTTACTGTCTTGATTATCCCATCTGCGATTTCGTTTTTAGAGTAAGGAATTTTCATTGAATACATTTTTGCAGACTTGAATAACCTGTCCACATGCTCTGGTAATCTGAAAATCATTGAACCTCTAGGAGTGTTGTAACATCTAATTCCCTCGAATATTGCAGTTGAATAGTGTAATGCATGTGTGAGTACATGGACTTTTGCATTTTTGTATGCAACAAGCTTACCATTCATCCAAATCTTACTCTGTTCTTTCATACCAAATGAGATAGAGTTTGGTAATTTAAAGAAATAATCAAAATCTCCATCAATACTGAAAAACTAGATTGTCTTTAAATTCCAGAAAACCATGGGTTTTTCATGCCACAACCCATACTCTCATTTGTCTCTGTTGCCCTGTTTGTTATCGGCATTGTAGGAAACGGATTTGAGATGAGAAAAATTCGCATGGCTACAGAAGGGCAACCCAATCCAAAAAATGTGTTTCTTGATAGGCGTAACCTCAAGTGGTATGTATTGATTGGAATTGCTCTGGCACTCTGGGCAGTAAACGGCATTTATACATGATCTATATAGATCATCTCTAAATATTTCCTGATCGTATAACATACTAGTGCGTGTTTTGGGTAACGCCGGGCTAATTCTAGATAAAGAGGCCCAAGAATAAACCCACTTTGACATCCTACAGGTATGGACTTGTAGGGGTCAAATGTTATCAAATTTTATCATACAAAAGATAGAAATCATAGTATGGTATGAAAACTAGAATATGGTTGCAAGAAAGACGGGAAAACACAAGCGAAAGGCAGACCAACGAGCCACTCGCAGAAAAAGAAAAAAGTAGAACAGTAGTTGTAATTTTATAAATTAAAAAATTATTTCACTGATATTATTTTTGGTTAAACAAATTTTATTTTAGATCTCTCTGCATGGACTGTCCTAATCGCTTTCTCTATGTTGTCTGCACTATCTTCAATTACTATTATGATTCGAGATGTTTCTTCTTGTGCATCCATATTGAGTATGTTCAGACCAGCCTCACCTATTCTAGAGCTTGCCTTTGATGCAACTTGCTGGACTCGCCACATTTCGTCTCCAATCAAAGTGATTACACCTCTGTTGTAAGTTATAGATGCCAATGAATCAAATCCCAAAATGTATCTCTCATTGCGCTTGACATAGTCTCCATCTAGAAATAATATTCTTGTAAACTCGATATCATCTTTAGTAAATGGAGACAAGACCACAAATTCACTATATCTCTTGTCTCTATCAAGGGACTGAAACAGCCTCTCTGATGCCTCTTTCTCAATTCTAACAATGGAGCAATTTTTCTTTCCTGTAACTATTTTGAGAGGATGACCGCTTTTTTCACTCAGTTTTCTCTCAATTGTTGTTATTTTTTCAGGCCTGCTCATGTCCGTAATTATTATTGGCATCTCCACTCCATTTTCTACTATTTCCTTTATTGCAATTGGATCCAAAATTTTCATACCAAACATTCCTGCAATTCTTGCTTCATTGTATGATAGGCTGGTAATGCTTTCTAGTTCTTCTTTGACTACTCGTGGATCTGCAGATAGTACAGCACTGTCTTTCTCAAAATCAATTCTAGTGTTGTATTTTTTGCTAAAAAGAATCCCAAGATCAGCTGCAGTCCTATC
>JAWOLM010000049.1:0-27311 GCA_033853455.1 Nitrosotalea sp.
TATTTGCAAGCTCTAAAATGGAAGAGTTGGTTCCTTTGCCTGCTGCCTTGTAAATCTCCTCTGAAAAAGCTGTTCCAACCATATCATTTCCTCCATAGGTGAGTGCCACTTGGGCCAATTTCTTACCCAGTGCAACCCAGTAAACAGAAATGTTGTTAAGCTGTTGTGCAAGCATCAGTCTGGATACAGCAATAATTCTAAGGTCATACGTTGAGGGGCTCTCTGCCTTGACCTGTCCTGTCTTTTCAAGTTCGGTATTTTCCAAGCTAAACTTGAGTGGAATGAAAGTTATGAAGCCCTTGGTTCTTTTCTGTACCTCGCGCAATTTTATCAAATGATCAATGATATGTTCTGGTTTTTCGATGTGGCCAAAAAGCATGGTAGCATTACTCTTTATTCCCAAGTTGTGGGCTTGTTCTATAGTATCAAGCCATTCCTGTCCGGAACATTTCCCTCTAACTATTTTATTTCGAATATCTGGATGAAATAGTTCTGCACCGCCACCTGGCATAGTATCAAGTCCTGCAGATTTGAGACGCAAAAGAACTTCTTTTACAGAATTTTTTGTAAGTTTTGATAAAAAGAATATCTCGGCTGCTGTGAGTGCTTTGATGTTCAGCTCTGGATGACTCTTCTTTATTGTTCGGAACATCTCTTCATAGTATTCTAATGGTAACTCTGGATGAAATCCTCCAACGATGTGAACCTCGGTTGCCCCCATCTCTTTTGCCTTGCCCACACGTGCCTCGATATCTTGAGGAGTAAGGGTGTAGGCATCAGATTCATTTCCTTTTCTATAAAATGCGCACATCTGACAGCTTGCGGCGCAGACATTGGTGTAATTCAGATAGTACGATGCAGCAAACGTTACAGTGTTTCCCACTAGTTTCTGTCTTGTAAGATCCGCTGCCGCGCCCAACATGTAGAGATTGTCATATGACATTAGCTCAAGGCCGTCATTGTATGAGAGTTCCTCTCCAGAAAGAGATCTCTCAAGTGCCTTTGATTCTCTAACCAGTTTTTCTAACATGCCATTTGTTGATTTTATTATCAATATAAAAGTAAACGATTCTTCTCTCTAGCGAAAGAGAGCCTTTCGTGTTATCTGCTCCGAACATTTGTTGTTTCTGTTGCAGTATTCTTGGCACTCTTCAGCAACATGAGGCTCGCCGTATCCAAATCCACACTTGTCACAAAAATAGTATTTCTTTCCCTTTCGATACTGCTCTTGAACCATACATAAGATACAAGTTTCCTAGATTTAGTATTTTGGTATGTTCGGTATCTTATTTTACCTCTCAATATGCTTTGGAGATGTAATGAAATTACACCATATCGGAGTTGTAGTTCCAAATATACAAAACTCACTTGGCGAGCTCAAAAGATTCATGACTTTTCAAACCATCAGCTTACCTACTCCGGTAGGAAGTAGAAAAGTAAATGTCTGTTTCTTGAAAATTGGCGAGCCATTTCTCGAGTTAATAGAGCCCATGTCACAAGACTCTCCTATTGCAGAGTTTGCATCACAAGGAGGTGGAATTCATCACCTTTGTTTTGAAGTAGATGACATTCAACAAGAAGTTGATACAATGGCAAGCAAGGGTGCTACAGTACTTGTAGAGCCTGTCAAGGGATTTGATGAAAGAAGAATTGCATTTGTAGACCTGAACATGAAGAATACAAGATGTGGTCTCATCGAGTTTATCGAAACCAAAACTTAGATTCGCGTTCTAAGTGCAGATCTCTGTGATATCATTATGATCGATACAATAGATATCACAAGAACTACAGATGCAACAGGCCCAAATTCAGGAACAAAGGTAGTGCTTTTTGAGAACATGACATCATTGCTTCCATTTCCTATTCCCTGCCATGCCAAGTATACAGTATTTGATGATACACTCATTGAGTTGTACCATGAACCATGTGTGCCGCTGTTGACATCAACCGGAGATTCAAAGCTGTTTCCTCCATCTGTGCTTTTGGTAACGTCGATGTCAAAATCCCCCGGAGTGTTGTCCACCCAGCTTACGTAGACATTACCATCAGCTGCAATTTGAGGCCAACCAGACTCACCTGGACTGTTGCTTATGTTTAGTGGCTGGCTAAATGTCAGTCCTCCATCAGTACTCTTTGAAACGAAAACATCATGGTTTCTGTCTCCTACACCATTTGTCCATGTAACGTAAACATTGTTATCCGAAACTGCAATTTGCGGATATCCTGACTCTTGCTCGTCCCTGCTCAGATTAACTGGCGCTGTAAATGTTAGACCACCATCAGTGCTTTTTGAGAAGAAGATGTCAAAGTTCCCAGAAGAATCATCCATCCATGTTGTGTAGATATTGTTTCCGTTTACTACCATCTGAGGCGCCCCAGAATTTCCGGTGTTATTGCTTAGGTTTACTGAAGTGCCAAATGTATTTCCGGAATCACTGCTAGTACGTAGGTAGACATCAAAGTTTTTCGCACTATTGTCTTCCCAGATAAGATAAACGTGATTTGATGACGCATAGATTTTTGGAATTCCCGAGTTACCACTATGATTAGTTATTGCAACAGGCGTGCTAAATGTAGAACCGCTGTCATTGCTTTTTGTATAGATTACATTAGTTACATCATTTTCTGCTCTTTCAAGCCAAACAATGTAGACGTTATTTCCGTCTACTGCTACTTGCGGAAATGCAGAGTCTTTTGACGTGTCGCTTACCTGAACTGGAGATCTAAAGCTGGTTCCATTATCTATGCTCTTTACAAATACAATACTGGATCTGTTTGCTGAGAAAGATTGCCATACAGAATACACGTTAGCTTGAAATGCCACAATTCGAATGTTGTCTGGCGCTCCTGCATCAATATTTCCCAAGTTAATCTCCTTTCCAAAGGACATGCCTCCATCGTTACTTTTTGCAAATTTCGCACCAAATTTTCCTGCAGAATTGTCTATCCATGCAAGATACACATTATTTCCTGAGACTACCAATTGTGGAAGTGTAGTGTTATCTCCGGGAGTGTTTATTTTTGTGGGACTAGTAAATCCTGTTGGAGCAGAATCTGCAAAGGCATATGATAACGAAATTCCAAAAAATAAGACTAAAAGTGTCAGAAAAAGTTTTAGCATATCCATAGCTTTGCCTCGTATTATAAGATAGTTTTGCTTGGAGAAATAATCATGATACTGTTCTGTCTACTATCATGTTTAGATCTACACGATTCTTTGTGTTTACCGTGTTCGATACATGTGAGACAAGTGTTAAGCTCTTTGTTTGACTACCAAGCAGCAAAGTAGTTTTTACCTCAACAGGTTGGAACTCTGTGTTTGGTCCAAGCATTATCTTTGGCAGGAGAGCAAGTATTGACATGTCGTTTGTTGATGCCCTTATTTTGTAAGCCATCGTATCAGTAAAGTATACGCCCCCCCTAGTTGTTGGTTTTCTTACAGGGATTTTCGATTTTTCTATTGAAACGTCATCTAATGGAAATACTTTTTCGTCAACGTGCAGCGTATATTTTAGATCATGTGTTTCAATCACCTTTGACATTATCTCTTCGTTGACTTCCACAAGGCGTACTCTTCTTGGAACGTGTAATAATCTTCGCTTTTGGGAATGTTTAAGATAGTTTTTTGTTCGTCATCTTTTGAGATTGCATGAAAAATCATGAGATAGAGGCTGCGTGGGAATATCACAATGGAACAAAGCATCCAAACGGAATTTTGCTCAACAGATTTCACACATATCACCCTGCAAATCGACCTATTCCTTACAAGATATACAAAAATGCTCCCGAGATCAAAATCATACTGGATAAAGAACCACGTGGTGTCAGTACGCTTGATGCTATTTCTGATAACATGTTCGATGAAGATGCAAGGTTAGATCTAAGATTGCTTTCAAAAATCCTCTTCTTCTCAAACGGAATCACGAAGACTCTCAAATTTTCACCGCCTTTAGGAGAGGTTGACTTTCGAGCTGCTTCTTGCACTGGAGCACTTTATCACATTGAGATGTATGTTGTCTGTTCTGACATTCCAGGCCTTGAAGCAGGGGTGTACTATTTTGACCCAAAGAATCTTGCATTGGTATTACTTCGAAGAGGCGATTTTAGGAAAATTCTCGAAGACGCTACTGCCAACGAGTCTTTCGTCTCAAGATCTCCTGTCACACTAATCTATACTGACATTTTTTCAAGAAACTCTATCAAGTATCAAGCAAGGGAATACAGGCACGCATTTTGGGATTGTGGTACCATTCTCGCTAATTCTCTCGCAGTAACAAACGATAACAAACTCAAATCCAAGCTAATTCTCGGCTTTGTAGATTCCAAAATAAACTCTCTTCTCGGCATTGATGGAAAAGATGAAGCTTCGCTCGCAATGCTTTCACTTGGACATGCTAAAGACCAAGCTCCACACCAGCCGCTATTAGACAAAATTCCAGAGTCTGAGCCTTTGGAACAACATCTGAATTTTGTTGCCATAAATGAGATGCATGACTCTTCATCGCTAGCAAGCAATCAAGAGGTTTCTGCATGGAGAAGGCCAATGAATCAAAGATCTCAGACAATCAAAAATCCAATCAAGCTTGGAGATGAAATCAAATCAAATGAGTCTTTAGAGCAAACAATCATCAAACGTGGTTCCACACGCAGGTTTTCCCATGAATCTATATCTCGTGAGCAGCTCTCTACTATACTAAAAAAATCCACCAAAGGATTCATTTCAGATTTTGAAGAAAACCATACTCTAAGTGACATTTACCTGATAGTAAATGCCGTAGATGGTATAAAACAAGGCGCGTATTTTTACGACAAAGAAAATAATTCACTTGAAATGATACAAGAGGGAGACTGCCGCAATATGTCAGGCCATCTAGGGCTTGACCAAAGTTTGCCATATGATGCAGCTGTAACAATATTTTTCATGGTAGACCTTCAAAAAGTTCTAGAACATTTCGGAAACCGAGGCTACAGAGTTGCGCAGTTAGATGCAAGTATCATGGCAGGAAAAATGTATCTTGCCTCATATGCACTGAAATTAGGAGCAACAGGTCTTACATTTTATGACGATGAGGTAACAGAGTTTTTCTCACCTCATGCTAGCAACAAAAGTGTCATGTTCATGCTAGCAATAGGCAAAAAGGCAAAGAGAACATAATCCTGCAATTACACTTTTCTCCGACAAATTCTCAATCCTTATATCTTTACTATCAAACCCAACATGGATATGGTTGTTAAGAGAAGACATGTCGTTCTTGCATTACTAATTTTAATTCCATCCTTTGTTAATCTCGGCGTTCCACTTTACAACAGAGATTCCCCTGAACTACTTGGTTTGCCATTCTTTTACTGGTTCCAAACTTTGTGGTTGTTTGCAACGGCCGGATTTTACTATGCCTTTGCACATCTAAAGGAGAAAAAGCCATGATTGGTTCTGATGTTATAATTGCATTCGTATCTCTTTTCATAGTGTTCATCGCCCTAGGATTTTATGGAAAATATTGGAGAAGAGGAGATCTCAATCATGTCCATGAGTGGTCACTTGCAGGAAGAAAACTTGGGACAACTCTTGTCTTTTTTCTCATAGGGGCAGATCTTTACACGGCGTATAGTTTTGTTGCAATCCCTTCAGGAGTTTTTGCCAAGGGTTCTCTCTATTTTTTTGCAATTCCATATGTCATGCTTACCTTTGGCGTGGCACTTGTCACCATGCCACGACTTTGGACATTGGCAAGAGAGAAAGGATACATCACAGCATCAGACTTTGTAAAAGACAGATTTGGCAGTCCTGCTCTTGCGATAATGATAGCCATTACTGGAATTGTTGCCGAGTTACCATACATTGCGCTGCAAATTGTAGGCATGCAGTCAGTTCTTACGGTAATGTTTGCAGGCTTTGCAAACGCACAGGTTGTAGAAGAGATCTCACTTTTGATTGCCTTTATCATTCTGGCAGCCTTTACCTACACTAGTGGTTTGCGAGGCGCAACCCTAACAGCAGTATTCAAGGATATCATCATCTGGATCACGGTTCTCGTCGTAATCATTGCAGTTCCAATAAGCATCGGAGGGTTTTCTCATGCCTTCACCCAAGTAAAGCCAAATTATGTTTCTCTTTCGTCCTCTCTAGTTCCTGCCTATGGAACGCTCATTCTTGGTAGCGCATTGGCACTCTATCTTTATCCTCATGCAATAAACGGTGTGCTAAGCTCCGAGAGCGCCAATAAGCTTCGAAAAAGTACTGCGCTTCTTCCCCTTTATGGAGTAGGCCTTGCAATACTGGCACTGATGGGAATACTGGTCTTTGCAGTACCAGGTGCAATGAATTTCTTGTCAGGGTTTCCAGAAAGTTCACGCGGAATACTTGTCGTTCCCTCGCTTATTTTGTACACGCTGCCAGGTTGGTTTTCAGGAATTGCACTTCTTGGAATTTTTGTTGGAGGTCTTGTCCCCGCCGCCATCATGGCCATGGCACAAGCAAATTTGCTCACAAGAAATATAATCAAAGAATTTAGGCCAAAGATTACCGATAGTTCAGAGATTAGAATCACCAAAATTTCATCAACCGTCTTCAAGTTTATTGCATTAGGTTTTGTCTTTCTAGTTCCTGCCACATATGCAATTTCATTACAGTTGCTTGGAGGAATATTGATTGCTCAGATATTGCCATCAGTTCTTTTTGGTTTGTATGTCAAGTCTTTGAAAAAAACTCCATTGATTATAGGCCTGCTTGTTGGAATAAGTTCTGGCATATACATGGTTGAAGCAGCAAATAATTTTGGACCTCTTACAGTATCGCTATTTAATACAGTCTTTGGCCCAATCTACATTGCAGTGATATCGCTTGCAATTAATCTTGCTATCGCATTTGGTGGAAGTTTCGCTTTAAGCAAGATACAGGCAACAAAAGTGTAGACTAGATTTTAACTAAAAAAGAATTTCAGCTACTCGTATTCCATTAGTTTTTTCTCTTCTAGAAGAGTATGCAGATTGTGTACTGCTCGATATACTTCGGTCTCTTTCTTTGTACCGGTACAAACTAGCTTACCTGAAGCAAATATCAGAACAACAGATCGTGGGTCAAGCATTCTGTGTATAAGACCTGGGAATTGTTCTGGTTCATACATACTTCTTGGGAGACTTCGAGCAGCTCGCTCAAGATGAACCTTACCTCCTAGGCTTACAGAGGCCACGATGTTTTGAATTGTTATCTCAGGATCATTTTTGATCTTAATCTTTCCTTTTCTGAGCTTTTGAACTACTGTCCTTACAGCGTTAATTGCGGCATCCTCAGATTTAGATCCAGTACAGACCATCTTGCCTGAGCTAAAGATCAAGGTTGCAGTTTTGGGAGATTTTAATCTAAAAACAAGGCCTGGAAATTGTTCCGGGTGATACTCTACGTCGGGGAAGGTCTTTGTGATTTCAACAAGGTCGATTTTTTGATCGACGGAGGCAGAAGCTACAACATTTACGATATCAACAATCGGTTTTGTTTGTGGCACGGGTATGGGTATAAATTAATACTATATATACCAATTACATCTGCTCATCAAGACCGAATTGTCATACTGTACAGTAGATAACCTGACTTTCACGTTCATTTGCCTAGTATGAGGCGCACGAGATCGTTCCGCTGACGTTTTCGACGTCTTCGTCTTTGGATATTTGGTGTATTGTGCCAAGGGTCATCAGTCCAACTACCCTTAACTCATTGTGGCCCTCTGCTGCCATCTCAAATCCGTATCTCTTGCCCAGCATGAACCTCTTCTCATCAATATCGATCCCTTCTTTGTACCTGACAACAATTTCTGCATGAGGTTCGACATCAGTGAATTTCCTTTCATAGTACATTGCCTGTATTGCAAGCTGTGGTTCAATTTTTTGCAGCTTGGTCTGTATGTCTTTTAGGAACTCATCGTATTCTGCCTCAATTAATTGAGACATGACATAATTACGTCAAAAAGTTATTTAAGTTTGTCAAGCACTTGCGATTTCAATCTGGAAAAGATAAAAGTTACTAAGAAATTGTTAGTGAAGGTTATCAATCATTGTATGGTTTATACTGTATGGCAGTACTTTATCTGTCAACAGAAAGAGAGACGGAAGGTCCAGGTATTCCTCATGATATAATTTACAATATTCTCAGCGAGGCGAACTTGGAAAATGATAGGAATTCAGAGAGAAAGACTAGCTAATTGGTGCAATCATAACATTGACTTGCTAATAGTTGCCTGCGGAGCAGTAATTCTGACATATGTCGAGCTTATCGGCGACTATATGAACATTATTCCCAATTTGAACTATGGATTTTTGATTTTACTAGCAGGTGTTATCATGCTATCAATAGGCGTTTCAGCTCTCATCTGTTACAGGATATTATTAAGATGGCACGGATTTTTTTAGCATCCAGTGGTTGACCACACCACGATATCCTTGTAAAGACAGTTCCCATTTGAAATCATCTATTGAATTATATTTTGTAGGAAAAATGATTTATGTGACAAATGAATTTTGGAAAAATATTTGATCGTAAAAAACATGAGAATCAAAGCAAAAACATGGAAGAGATTTACAAAATAAAAGAGGAAATTGAGAAAGAAGACAAGATCTTTGAAAAAGAATTGCCTGTAAAATACGCGTTATTGCAAGAATTTAGCATGGAAGACCTGAAAAAAATATGCGCTCATTTGCTTGGAAGGGAACCGCCAACAGAAGAGTACGATGATCATAAAAGCGGCGGCAAGAAAATTCTTCCTCAGTACAAAGAAGATTACATACACTTTGTCACAGATGAATTGGGGCTTGCAGAGATAAAGAAATACGCGCTAGAAAACAGGATTGTATCTGAAGAATTTTTCAAATAAAACTAGCCATTTGGAATAATCAGATCAAGAAATATTGTTTTTGTAACAATGCCGTTAGAAACGCTGATTCCAAGTGTATAGTTGCCTGGCGGAGCAGAATAATTTCGTAAGAGTAGTTGCGCCTGATGACTTGAAGAGAGGTCTAGCGTATCAGGCACTAGTGACACATCCAGATTACCAAATCCAGCGGCAGGAACCATAGAGCTTGAAGCATTCAGGAATACTCTGTTTGAACTGTAAGGACTGGTCCCATCAATTTTCAGATTTACTGCAACTGCCTTTGATGCGTCAGGACTTAATACAACTTGACTGGTATCTGCAGAAATTGAAAAGGGAACTTGTACGTGACCATCAATTCTTCCTAGTTTGTCAGTATTCCATTCTGCAAACCACAGAATCCTATTATCAGTAGGATCAGTAGCTATGTTAAGAGGATATGTAATATAGCCATCTTTTGGCCTAGATAAGATATCATATTCTATCATGGTCTTGTTTACTGTATCAAATAGCGCTAGTTTGTTTCCCTCATGCTCATTGAACCACAAGTCCTTTCCATCATTTATTGGCCTAATCCAAAAAGGAAGCGTGGTTGCATGATAAGCATTTTGTGATGTAGGATATCTGGCAATTGTATTCTTTTCCAAATCATATTCTGTCAGAAAACTTGTACCATGTTCGGTAAGCCATATCGCGTCGCTGCCAACAAAAAGATCTGTCGGCGACGATAGCTGAGTTTGGTTATCTACTGGAATCTCTTTTACTTTGTGAATTCCAGTCACAAATCCATCTTTTCGTTCAATATCATACTTTACAATCTTCTGTGTAGTGATCTCAGTGATCCACACTGAATTATTCTGCAAGTATAGTCCTGCAGGTGCAGTGTTGTTACCTAGACTAAATGCAGATATCCTATATCCGTTAGCTGAGTTGGAATCTTCCTCAATTACAGACAGGGTATCTCCGCTAAGCGTAGTAAACCAAATGTCTCCATTATCCATATCTGCTTTCATCTGAAAGGCAGAGCCTGACGCTGAAGGAATTGAGTTAAAGGAATCATTTGTAGGATCAAATCTCCAAACGGTCTTTGTTCCAAGTGGAGAAAACCAGATAAACCCATTTTTGTCACTAACCACAGTCCAGACCATGGTCGTGTTCTGTCCAGGATTTCCAAGTTGCAAGTTTTTGTCTTTTATTTCATAATCTTGTAATGCCGATTTTTTATCAAAACTATAAAGCAGAGATGACTTGGACGATGTAACCCAAACTGTTCCATTATTGTCCACAACAAGACCGTTTGGTGCAGAGTTCTCGGGCAAAGAGTATTCCTGCATGTAAGGATTCTGGATTGATGTATGGTTAGAGATTGGCAGGATGGGTTCAGTCGAGGGTTTTTGAAATGCAAGCCATGATAGAATGATTCCTGCGATTATTATAGCCGCAAAAATTCCTACCTTTTTTGATACCAATTTTGTCTCTGAAATTCACCTGTATCCTCTTTCTTTATTAGTGTCACGTAGATTCCAAGTTAGAATCATCTCATTCTTGCCAAAACTCTAGTGGTTAGCTTTTGAAAACATGGCCAAATGTAATATATCAAAACATCCTAAACCCAAACAATGAAAAAAAAGTACATTCTATTGATTGTATATTTTGGTTTCTTTGTTGGCCTTGTAACTTATGAAATACTTCATCCACCATTTAGCAGTGATGATGCAAAGGTTGGAAATTATGAGGTTCAGGTAACTACCACCCCATCCGTTCCTGATGTTGGCAAGGATACCAAAGTCCATTTTCTGGTATTAGACCAAGATGGAAACCAGGTTGACAACATCAGAATGGGCGTGAAAATCTACTATAATGACGAGTTATTGAAAGAATTTCCCCCAGCAAATTACCCTGGAGTATTTGATGCAGATTATGTATTCCAAGAGGCTGGCAATCACGTATTCCAAGTTGATCTTTTTGATCTAAAGACAGGAAATACAGATTCGTACACGTTTAACATAACAACGCTAAGTTTGTACACATCAATTTTCGTAGTCTTGGTAATTGCTGGAGTTGCTGGAGTTGCAGGAATAATCCTAGCGCTTCTTTTTTTCACCAAACGAACTGGTCCACGTTTTAGATATTAAAAACGGCGTGGTCCTTTTTGCAGTCCACGTGGAGATTCCCTCCGTTTGAACCGACGCCATTGCGCCCGGTTCGCATTTTGTTTCCTGCCGGACCACGCAAAGTCAAGCCATTTTTTGTGGCCTTACTTGCATGACATATTAATTAATTTCTTAATATTTAAGAATTCATTGAAATATTTCTTAATAAAATTTTAATAACTAAATTTATTATCGATCTACAAATTATTTTGTATAATTATTATTTTTTATTCTGCAAATCTAATCTTTTCTTTATTCCAATATTGCCCAGAATCTAGAATATCGAATAAGACCAAACCAACCAGAGATGAAAAAAGCAAGCGATAGTGCAAATAGCAAGTAGAGATCTCTTTTACGGTGCGCAAGATCCATGTTAAGAAAGATAAATGCACCAATGCCAATCAATCCAAAACACAGCATCAGCCTTCCAATTCTTCGCCAGTTCAACCATTGTTCAAAACAGCCTACTAGATATAAAATGCATCTAGATTAGATTCGCATTGTAAGCTGTCAAGACCTACACAATACCGCATTTTGCATAGTACTGTTGATGATATTCTTCAGCTTTGTAAAACTCTGGCGCAGAAAGAATCTCTGTCACTATATTTTTTTTAAATTTGCCAGACTTTTGAAGAGATTCTTTTGATTGTCTTGCTTCCTTTTCTTGGTCTTGACTATGACAGAATATTACAGACCTGTATTGCATACCCACATCAGGTCCTTGCCGATTCAAAGTTGTGGGATCATGGCAAGCCCAAAAAACATCAAGAATTTTAGAGTATGATACAACAGAGGGGTCAAACTCTACCTGAACTACCTCCGCATGCCCTGTCTCGTCTGTGCAAACATCTTCATAAGTTGGATTCTTTGTTTTACCTCCCATGTATCCAACCGCAGTTGATGTAACTCCTTTTATTTTTCTAAACTCGTGTTCTACACACCAGAAACAGCCGGCTCCAAAAGTCGCCTTCACAATTTAGTTTGTTGTTCCGTAGAATTAAATCCTATCGAATAAGTGGATAAAACAGCAGAATTGCCTGTTCATCAACTATATTTCCATTTGACCATGAACAAATGTTTGGTTTGTCAAGAGACAAGTTTGAGTTTGATAATGTTGGAACGTGGATAATATTGGTAGAATTTAGATATTTGATTGCTGTCTGAAATTCGTCATCTTGTATGTTACCATTACACCAAAATCCTGCAAGGTTTCTTACCCAAAATGGTATGGTATAGCTCTTGTGAGTCACTGTTACAGAAAATGACTTTAAAACAGAGCTGCCTGAAGGACCTATTGCAGAACATTGGACCATCGAAGTTCCAATAGGAAAGAACGAGCCTGAGGACGGATAGCAAACAGGATTTGTGTATCCTTGGAGTATCGGAGAATCAATAAAATCAACATTAGTTCCCACATTACTTGTGGTTTGAACCACAATGTTACGTTGCAGAGGTGTGCTAGGAGTAGAAGATATGTTTGGTTGGTAGTGTGTTCCAATTCTTACGAATATGCTTGATTCAGAGGGAATTGGCTGTGAGTTGTCTACAATTCTAAATTCCAATGTAGAACCAATATCCACTGGAAATCCATCAATTGTTCTTGGTATCTTGAAGGTGGCTGCAAAGGTATCAGTATTTGGTCCTGTCTCTCTTAATACACCAGTTCCAATATCAAAAGCAGGATCTGCAAGAGTGGTGCTCACCCCTCCCATGTGCACCTCAACTATGTTTAGAGGAATGTCATCTGGAATCTGCGAGTCCAGATTGTAATTTGGGGCATAGAGTTGTAGCGTAAAATATTGTCCAATGTTTATCGATTGCTGCGTCGCCCCCCCTGATGGGGATGTTTCAGTGGGTGCTGTCGGTATGGAGCTTAGTACAACTGATTGGGTTATTGTTTGTGGATGTCCAGAATAATCCGCAGGTTGGTGATATGTCATGAGAACGACGTCACCATTTTGCAGCGGTCTACCACCTACAGAAGATGGCAAAGTGAGTTGCAGTTGAAATACCCCAGTATCAATTCCTGTCTCCACCATGTCAGATGGCCCTGGTATTGGTATTCCGTTGATTGTAAAATCAACAAGACCGGACGTTGAGAGAGTCATTACACCCCTATGGTCTGTCACTAGGTTCTCATCTGTAATATAAAATGTCAAAATCCCACCTGGAACAGGAGGCTCTGCATACGCTTGAGAGATTGCAATAGGTACCAGCAACAAAAGCAAGATAAAATATTTCATAGTAATAGATACCATCATCAGTGGTATAATTCTGTCTAATAATAAATTAGTATAGCGAGTTTGATATCACGATTTTTTAATTTTGTGATAATGAGAGTTAAAAGTAAATTTTGAGGATTAGAAAACGTATTGGAACTTGACAACTTGGCCAGTGTCTTGTTTACTTTTGCGCACCTTGTAGGAGAACGATTCTATGAAATGGATTAGCACAAGCCCATTTTTTGCCATTTTGCTGCTTGGAATAGCAGTTTTTGCAGCACATCCATCCTTAGAACAAAGAGTAGATCTCTCAGAATGGAAAAACAATCAAAAAATTCTTCTTTTAATTGAAAACTGTCAGGATGGTCAACTGAGCCAGAGTGAGTGCGAGTCAGAGGTACCTCTTGTTTTAGACCAATGCAAATCATCACATGTTCTGGCTTGCGATGATAAGCGCTTAGGCTACATACTGAATCTAGGAAAACCGAATTTAGAGATTAAATGATTATGATTTAGACTTGAACACTTTATCGGCATTATCAATAATCTTCTTTAGAAAAACGATCATGGATTCTTCTTGTTCGTGCGATATTCCTTGATACAGTTTTTTTCTTAATTGAAGAACTATTTCCACAATAGAATCAACAACCGATTCTGATTTCGTGGTAAGAGAAATTTTATTGTGCCTTCTATCTTTCGGATCTGGTTTTCGTTCAACCAATCCATTTTTTTCCATTCTGTCAATTATGGGAACAAGTGTGCTGCCGTCAATGTAGATTTTATCGGCAAGGTCCTTTTGACTAAGACTATCAAACACGTTTAGCGCTAAAATGACCTTCCATTGTGAGGAGGTTAGCCCAAGTTTATTTTTGATCTCGTACTCAGCAGCTCTCTCTAACGACTTTGAAGCTAGTGCGATCAAGGTTCCAAGGCTGTTTTGTATGTCTAACTTGCGCATAGTTTGTGTCATAATAAGTGGTATACAAATGATTGGTAGACCAATAGTTATATACTATTGGGTGAACCATTGTTTAATGACAAGTCCTAGGAAGGTCTTGGGATATTTTGCCTCATGCACAGTCATGGCATTAGTAATTTTGTCAAGTACCAACTTGTATGGTGTTGCATATGCAGATACGCCGCAAAACCAATTGCAATCTTATTCTCTGACGGGCGACGCACTCAAAAACAACCCTTTTGCAGCAAAGATTTTAGCTGAGATTCAATATTCAAAACAGCAAATAGCTCAGCTCGAACAAGATCAAAAAAACAAAGAAATGAACGACCAGTTAATTGCACAGCAAAGACAAATAGCAACCACGTTGGAACAACAAGCTCTTCAAGTACTTCAACTAAAAGCCCAACAAAATGACTCGGATAACGCCTACCAAAGATTTCTTTTGACAGTGCCTAACAATAAGACTCAAAATATTTTTGTCGGCGAATTTGACTTTATGAAACAGAGAGTAGCAGCAGGACACCAGGCAATGAAACAAGTTCTTGCAAACGGTGGATCATGGGAAGAAGCCATGGCAGTATTCTCACAATATGCTGCAATCAAACGAACTGAAATGGTAGCCGTAAATCAAGAGCTAAACATTGAGAATGGTTTTACTAATTCAACAGCACAAGCTGCTTTTGACAAGAATGGCATGTTGCCAGATGATTATGTTAAAACGGCGGACGAAATAAACCATGGAAAAACGTAGGCCAATACTTGGATCAAAAAAAATTCTTTTAATTGTCATAACATTTACAATATTAATTCCTAGTATACCATTATCGTATGCTGACAGAGAAATCACATTACAAACAGTAGCTGATGTAAAAGAAGAATCCCTTGTTGCAACAATATCAGATATCTCAAATTATCCTCAAATTTTTCCCGATAACATAAAGTCTGTCAGAATATTAGATAATAAAACAAATTTGGTGGATATGAATGCAGGCATAAACGGAATTTATTTTGATACGCAAGCAGTCTATCAGCAAACCCAAGACGGCAAGTACATCGTGAAGGTTTTATCAGGGGATCTCAAGGGCACGACCATGACTACTGAAATGAACAAGACTTGGGGATTCAACGGCAAGCCTGGAATGGGAACAAAAGTTGACATTGTTTTGGATTTGCAGACAACTGGATTCCTCTCATGGATGGTAAACTTCGTACCTGACAACTCTCTTAATGACGCCCTTCAGAATGGCTTTAGTAAATTTGTTGAGCATGCACAAAAGGACTAGTTATGAAACTAGTTTGTTCGATGAAGCTTTGGCTTGAGTTTGGAATTTTTCTTTAAAAGTTCTAAGACCATTGCCTTACTGCTTAGTGCAATGTCATATTTTTTATCAATTTTGAGAGCAGAGTTGAAACACTTTATGGCATCCTTTAAGAGGCCAAGCTCCCCAAGTGATAGCCCCTTGTATGCCATGGCCATCGCATATTTTGGTTGAATCTTGAGCACCTTGTCATAGCAGTCAATTGCGTCGTGATATTTTCCAATGGTATGCAGCGCGGATCCCTTATTTACCAAGGCGTCGACATTTTTTGGATCTGCTGAAATGACAGCATCGTAGCATTTTATCGACTGACGCACTTTTCCCAAGTTTTGAAGGGTGACCCCCTTGTTTATCAAGGCGGCAATATTCTGAGGCTCTTTAAACAAGATAAGATCATAGTATTCCAGCGCAAGTGTGTACTCGCCCTCCTCGCACAGATCGTATGCTTCATCTAGGAGAGAGTTTTTCATCCATTCATACTATAAATCTCAAGATTTTATTCTTTTAGTAGAACTATAGTTGCCCACTAGTCAACAGTTAATACTTTTGGATCAATGAAGAAATATCCCTTAAACTATCTCCAACTTTATGAACTGGTATATCTCACTTGCAATCTTTGTTTTTGTTTATGTATTGATAGTCGGTCGAATAAGATTCAAGGTTCCCATCTGGACCTCGATGCTAATTGGGGCTGCTTTGATGATTGGCTTTCAGGTAATCAGTCCTGCAACAGCATTCAAGGCGGTTCAGCTAGATGTCATAATGTTTCTTTTTGGCATGTTCAGCATAGTTTCTGGGCTTGACAAGGCTGGAGTTCTCAGATACATAGCGATAAAGATGCTCTCAAGAGCCAAGAGTCCGAATAGAATATTGCTGATTTTTGTAGTTGGCATAGGTTCTCTTTCGGCATTTCTTGTAAATGATACAATCGCACTCATGGGCGTACCTCTTGTTGTGTACGTATCAAAACAGATTGGAATAAGACCTGCAGTACTGTTGATAGCACTAGCATTTGGTGTTACCGTAGGAAGTGCAATGACACCTATAGGAAATCCTCAGAATCTCTTGATTGCGCTTCAAAGCGGAATAGACCTGCCTTTTACAAATTTTGTAAAGTTTCTTGCAATTCCAACAATTATCAACTTGTTTCTTACCTATTACATACTACGGAGGTACTTCAAAAAAGAACTGGTTCAGATCGATTTACAACATATGAAATTAGAAAACGCAGCGATTGAGAACATTCGCCTAGCAAAGATTTCGACAGGTGTGTTGATTGCCACTATTGCAGGATTTTTCATCTCAGAAGTTCTAGAGTTTCTAAAGATAGCAGACATCAACTTAAGCCTAATAGCACTTTCTGGAGCAGCCGTACTTTACTTGTTGAGTCGAGATAGAAGAGAGATAATGCAAAATGTAAACTATTCAGTTTTAATATTTTTTGTTGCAATGTTTATTGTTACTGCGGCAGTTTGGGAATCAGGTGCAATCCCACTTGTCATGAAATCATTTCCAACGCCGACCCCTGACAATAAATGGCAAAGCAATGCAATAATTTCTTTGACGAGTGTATCGCTTGGCCAAGTTCTAAGCAATGTGCCATTTGTTTCCTTGTATCACTATGTCATGGTGCAGAATGGATTTACTGGGTCTAACATTTCATCATGGATGATGCTAGCAGCTGCTAGTACTATTGCTGGAAATCTTACAATATTGGCCGCTGCAAGCAACATAATAATAATTCAGGCTTCTGAATCAAGAGGCGTCAAAGCGTTTACTTTCTTTGAGTTTCTTAAAATAGGTTCAATTGTCACAGCAGTTAACTTGGCGGTATACTATCTGTTCATACTTGTAGTATGAGTTCATTATTAGATCAATATTGAATTGGTTCAATTTTACGCTTCTCTCAACCTAATCTTCTTAATCCACAACAGTCTTTAAGGGACATTACGGCTGATTTTTTAATGCCTACGATAGTGTTTGATTTTGATGGCACCATAGCAGACACCATGTCTGTTGTAGTAAAGATAGCCAACAAATTTGCAGACCATTATGGATACAAGAAGATACCTTTAGACGACATCCCAAAGCTTCGTGAGAAAAAGCCAAGCGAGGTACTGAAGCACCTTGGGATTTCTATCTTCAAATTGCCCATAGTAGTAAGAAAGATCAGACATGAGATGAATAAAGAGATAGTCAGGCTTCGCACTGCAGTAGAGATAAGAGATACTCTTGTAAATCTGAAAAAGAAAGGGTGTATTCTGGGAATACTAACGACAAACTCCAGAGAAAATGTCACGGAATTTTTGAAAAATAATGATTTGCAGTTGTTTGATTTTGTATATTCTGGGAGAGCTGTTTACGGAAAAGGCAGGTTGCTCAAAAAACTCATGAAAGAAAAAACAATTCCACATGAGGACCCAATCTACGTAGGAGATGAGATAAGGGATGTGGAGGCAGCAAAGAAGGCTGGCATCAGGGTCATAGGAGTCTCGTGGGGATACAATACAAAAACCGCACTCCAAAAGGCGACTCCCGACTATATTGTTGAAAAACCAGAAGAGTTAGAACAAGTTATTTTAGAGAACAGCTGATCTGCCACACTAGGTTTTTAGAACCAGAGTAGATACAAAAATAACTTGAGCGAGGACGCGACTATAGATGAGAAGAAAGATCTTACTCCAGCATCTGGGTTTAACCTATGCGGGATTGACTATTTTGAACCGTTAGGCAGAAGACTATACCTGATAGAACACTATGAAAGATATCAAGATGCACTCAAAGCCAAAAAAGAGAGAGAAAATCCTAGTGAGTATCTCATCCTTCACAGCGGGTCTCCCTAGTCCTTTTGCAAATTAATTTAATACCATGTTCAGATTGCTAATTTGTGCATCTAAATCAAGAGTTTAGAAAATATCTCGAAGATACGATTCATGGCATAATAATTGGCATTCCAACATTAAAAAGAGAATACCCAAAATTCAAAAATGATTGGAAGTATGATAACGAATTTGATTTTCTATATGGCTGCATAGTTGGCCAGATGCTTGGAACAAGTCTTACTGCCTTTAAAATTATGCATGGTAGAGAAGCTACACCAGATGAAATTCTATCAATTGGAGAATTGGTCGAATCGTATTTTCCTTTTATTCGAGACGAAATACGAAAGGGCTAGTTTGCAGATTTTTCATAAATCTTTTTGTATATTCTGATTGCTTCAAGATGCGAACAGTTTGCTTTCAAGCCCTTCCCATGGTGAAATTTGTAAAAATTCTTGAATCCTTCGCACTCGCAAGTATCAGAGGTTACAAAGTATGATTTGGTAGGATCGCTTGATGATTTTACCTGGTATAGATCCTCTTCTACCTTGACCACACCGTCCTTTGCCAAAGCCTTTGCTTTCTTGATAGTGTTTGAACTCACTCATAACCAATTACATATGCCCACTAAAAAATGCTTGATGATAATCCATTGACTTATTTTTTGTAAACAAAGAAACTCGTCTCAATTCCTGAATTTTCCTTGCTCATGTGAGTTTATGCGCTTTAAACTATTTACGCATTTAGAGTCTTTAACACTGTGCTAAAAGTATCAAGGTGGAGCGTACCCCACTGATATGCCTTATCTTTTCAGAAACAGTATTGTTTATTTCATCTGTGGTCATTGATTCTATTTCTGCCACAATATCATAGTGGCCTTCTGTTCCATGTGCTTCTTTTACTTTGTCTATTGTCTTTAATTCATCCAAGACCTGTTCTACTTGTCCAAAGTCACATGCGATCATAACATACGCGGTTGGCATAATATCTATACGTCATAGTGATATTTCAAGAGATATCCTACCAACCATATTGTCTTGATAGAAATTCAAAATGTTTAACCCAAGGAAAACAAAATAATAATTTAGCATGAGCGACAAGCGCGAAGAAGAGTCTGAAATTCTAAAAGGAATGTTTGAAGAGATAATGAAAATACTAAGTCAGAGGCAGATAAAAATTGAAACTATAATACAAAAAGCTATAGAACAAGGAATTATTTCCCAGGACTCGTTCAACAGGATGTGTAAGATGCTAGACGATTATGGTAAGAAGAAACAGTGGATCTAATTCATGATTCTGGCCAATTAGCCCCACAGGAGTAGCATATACTTCGCACTCCATTATATCTTTCATCATAGTATACTCCACAGTTCAATGATTCACACCCAAGGCAGCTGACTAGGTTATCGGAATCGAAAACGATGTTTTGTGAGGGAAATTTGTGGTTTAAGAGAACCATTATGGGATGTGCTTTGCTCTTGTAAACAGAATATCTCCTTCCCTCAACTATGACAGATGTAGATATTTGTACCAGATCAGATTTCTTTAGATTTTTGAGTTTCTTGTATGAAAGTGCGAGTGATATCTTACACTCTTTACTTATGTCAAGAGCCGACTTTGGTGAATCAGTCAGAGATTCAAGTATTTTTCTAGAATACTTGTCCCCTAGAATCTTGAATATAGCATCAACAGTAGGCTCATCTTCTATTGTCCTTCCTCTGAGTATTAACTTCATATCCATAGTAAATCACACTACCAGTTGTAAGCTAGTTGTTGTTTTGAGATTCTAAGATAAAAAGAAATCTGTCGCGGTAAGATTTAGGGAGCATAACGCTAGAGGCATCCCCTATTATCGTCTCTAATACCCAATTCTCCCTCCAATGTAAGGTATTATAATTAAGTAATTGGTCGCGGTTATACTATTGTAATAAAATGGAGTAGATTGGTGTGTCTAAACAAGAAACAACAAAGCGAACAGCAATAAAAATTGGAGGAATGCATTGCGCAGGATGTGTAAATGCAATTCAGAATTATCTAATGGAATTGGATGGAGTGAGAAGATGCGAGGTCAATCTTGCTGCAGAAAAAGCGGTCCTAGAATTTGATCCACTTTCTGTAGACATGTCTGCAATCGAGAAAGCAGTAGAAGAAGCAGGATACAAGGTAGTTTATGAAAAACTTTCAATAAAAATAGGAAACATCACAGATTCAAGCGATGCCAGCAAATTGGAAAACAGATTGAAACAGCTTGAAGGTGTAAAAACTGCCGCGATAAATTTTGGAAATGGGCAGGTCTTGGTAGAATACAATCAAGCTCTACTTTCTCTATCTGACATACGACATATCATTACTCAAAGTGGCTACCAAATACTAAGCGAAGATCTTTCTGCATCGGTAGAAGAAACAGAAGCAAAAAGACTCAAGAGACTGTTTCTCATAGGACTCGCGTTTACGATTCCAGTCATGATATTCGGTTATCCAGAATATCTTTCGTTTGTTCCTCTGGCTGGCACCTACACTGCGGCATACATAATTTTTGGCTGTGCAAGTGTGGTCCAATTCGTAGCAGGCAACAGATTCTACACAGGCGCATACAGAATAGCAAGGATGAAGTCTGCAAACATGGACACATTGGTTGTTACAGGTACAACTGCAGCTTATCTCTTTAGCGCCTTCAATACATTTCCTGTTCCTGCTTGGCACAATATCTATTATGACGCATCATCTATTGTAATTACTTTCATAATTTTAGGAAAATATCTTGAAAACAAAACCAAGGGCAAGGCCTCTTCAATAATAAGAAAAATGCTAGAGTTGCAACCAAAAAGAGTAAAAATAAAAAAAGATTCTCAGGAAACCGAAGTTCCAGTAGAACTACTCAAACCAGGCGATATTATCGTTGTCAGGCCAGCAGAAAAAATTCCAGTCGATGGATTGGTTTTAGATGGGAGCTCTGCAGTGGACGAATCCATGATCACGGGTGAATCAATGCCTGTAACCAAAAAAGCTGGTGAAATAGTAATAGGTGGAACAATAAACAAAGAAGGAGTTCTAGTCATAAAAGCAACTAAAGTTGGCAGTGATACAGCTCTTGCCCAGATTGTTAAACTTGTAGAAGAAGCAATGGGCAGAAAACCTCCTATGCAGAGACTGGTTGACAGGGTAGCAGGTTATTTTGCCTTTATAGTAATTGGAATTGCAATTGCTACATTTTTTGCATGGTATGTCATTTTACCAGCCGGTGCACATCTTGTTGCAAGCGCCCTCCTTCCATCAGTTGCAATACTTGTAGTGGCATGTCCTTGTGCATTGGGTCTTGCGACACCGACTGCAATCATGGTTGGCATGAGCAAGAGTGCACAAAATGGAGTTATATTCAAAGACGGAGAAGCACTTGAAATGCTTGGGAAAATAAAAGTAGCAGTCTTTGACAAGACAGGTACACTTACTCAAGGCTTCCCACAAGTTACCGATCTATTAACCGCGGAGCAGGCAACACATCAGTCAGAAAACAATGACAGAATGCTCGAGCTTGCAGCAATGGCCGAAAAAAATTCTGAACATCCACTTGCAAGGTCCATAGTGCAAAAAGCAAAAGCAAACGGTTTAGAGATTGGCGAACCAACTGAGTTTTTTGCTGTGCCTGGAAAAGGCGTAAAAACAACGTATAAAGAAGAACGAGTTCTTGTCGGAAATTCCGATTTTATGCAAGAAAATGAAATTGATGTTAAACCATTAGAAAAAGAATCCAAGAGATTGCAAGAGGAGGGAAAGACTGTCGTAATGGTTGCGCAAAACAGCAAACTTGTTGGAATCATTGGATTACTTGACATACCAAAAAAAGATGCCAAAGAATCCCTGAACGCTCTCAAGAAAATGGGAATCGGTCTAGTGATGCTGACTGGTGACAATAAAAGAACTGCAGAAACTATTGCAAGAGAGCTCGAGATAGAAGAGGTTATTGCAAACGTATCACCATCACAGAAAGTCAATGTGGTAAAAAGATTGCAAGAGAAAGCTGGAAAGGTTGCTATGATTGGTGATGGAATAAACGACGCTGCGGCTCTCACCCAAGCTGACATAGGAATAGCTATCGGAAGCGGAACCGATATTGCCATAGAAGCTGGTAAAGTGGTTCTAGTACGAGATGATCTCATGGGAGTTGTGGCATCAGTTGAGATAAGCAAAAAGACAGTAAGTAAGATAAAACAAAATCTCTTCTACGCATTTGCATACAATGTTATTCTCATACCAGTGGCAGGATTTGGGCTACTATATCCTGCTCTTGCAGGCCTTGCAATGGCAGCAAGTTCAGTTTCAGTTACAAGCAGCTCACTACTGCTCAAGAGATGGAAGCCTGCAAGTAGAAGAGATCGCAAGTAGAACTTTAAAAATTTAGTAAGAAAAAAAGGAAGAGGAACTTTGGTAGGATCCTCTCCCATGTGAAAGCTCTTGCCTGTCCAAGCGACTGACTAAGAGACATGATTCCAATGCAAAAAATGAAATCACTTGGATTAGCTTTCAGTATTATATCATCAACAGTGCATATAGAATTCTCTCACAAACAAAGCTTAATTTTCATAATTCTAGCTGAATTGTCAAATGATTAGCTTTAGACAAAAATTTCTTTTGTTTAGACTTGTAACCAAAATGTACCTGAAATAACTAATGTTATAGTTTTATGTTTAGAGATTTTATTTTCGCAATTATGGCATCATGGTTTGAATTTGGCTCTGTGGAAAGAATGAGCAAGCCATCATCTAAAAACAAGGTTATCAACTTGACCTTCTCTTTTGATGTCATCATCCAGTTTGTTTTTCCAAGCGTGTCGTTGAACATGTCCTCCCATGATGCCTTTACAGATGCTTGATAGTGAGCCATGTTGCTTAGCTCTTCATCAAGTAACGGATCCATGTTTGAGCGCCTGGCAAAGGAGATCAGTTTTCTATCTTTTATTCTGCCTACGAATCGTACTGAGTTGTCTAACCCCAATACCTGCATGCATGAATCGATCTGCTTGAAACTTTGTGTCAATTCTTAGCCTCATGTTTTTTGAAAGTAAATTTAATTCTATGGAAGCGCCAATTATATATCGATGATCGCATAAGACAATAAATCAGTTATCAAGTCCACTTTTCTGGATCTTTTTTCCAGACTCGTACACCATCAACAAAGACTTGCTTTTCCTCCTCAAATACAGTGTGCCACTTGCCATCATGAGGAAACATTCTGTTCATCTCCTGAACCTTATCATTGGTAGGAGGCATATTCGTTAGAGCGCCCCAACGCATATTGGGAAATTTTGGCATTATCTCGTTTATGTCACGCACAACCTTCAGACTACGAGCTTTCTTTTAATTGCTTTTCCTGCTTACGTATGACGAGCTTTATTACTTTCTTTGACTATTATTATACATGAGAAAAGAATTCTGTCACATTTGCAAAGAGGGCGGTAAGCAGTGTGTAGATGTAGACACCAAAGGTGAAGTCTATCTCATGATGTTTCATGTGAGATGCTCCAAGTGTGGAGCTCCATTGGTGACGTAACCTTTTCCTTTTTGTGACCGGTTTTGCAGTATTGTTAGTCAATTAATCCCTGATTATCGTTATGTATATCATGACAACAATAGTTGGAATCAAGACAAATGATGGAGTGGTCTTGGGCTCAGACAAGAGAGCAAGTAAAGGATTCTTCATCGGATCAAAAATAGTCCAAAAGATTGCAAAAATAGATGAGACAATCGCAGTAGCTATTGCAGGTCAGCTCTCTGACGCAGAATACATAATCAAGGTGGCAAAAGCTGAGAGAAGACTCATGGAACTTCGAAGGGGATTTCCTCTGACTGTTAAAGAGTCTGCCAGGTTGATTGCAAATCTAGCCTATTCCGGCTTGAGAAACTACCAACCATATTATGTAGAGTTGCTTGTGGCAGGAGTAGACCAACATGGTTCACATGTTTATGCAGCTGACATGAGTGGGGCTATTACAGAAGAAGAGTTTGCTTCATCTGGTTCTGGCTCACCCATTGCATATGGCGTACTTGAAAGCCTATACAAAAAAGAGATCAACAACCAACAGGCAAGAGAGATTGCCTCTCGCGCAGTATCTGCTGCCATGGAGCGAGATCCAGGGTCTGGAAACGGCATAGATGTCTTGGCAATTCCGATGATATCAAAGGAGGTTGCGGCATAGATGTCAGAGTCTTCAAATGCTGGTAGATTTCCGTTTTACGGACCGCAAGGAAGGCTTGTCCTTGTAGACAGCGCGCTTGAAGCAGTAAGCCGAGGGTCAACCACTATAGGAATCAAGACTCCAAAGTTTGCCATACTATCAAGCCACATAAAGCCTACACATCCCTTGATAGAGCCTTCTGAAAAGATATTTTCAATCGACTATCACGTTGGTGCTACAGGTGCAGGATACATTGGAGACATCTTGCAGCTAATTGACACGCTGAGGCTTGAAGCACAGAAACACAAATTGACATACGAGACTCCCATAGACACAGATTCTCTGGCAAAACATCTCAGCACGTATCTACATAACTATACGACATATGCCGTGAGACCGCAGGCAGCCTCAATCATAATTGCAGGTGCAGATGAGACTGGCGTGCAGTTGTACCAAGTAGATCCGAGCGGCACTTTCTTTAGAGGCGCGGGTTTTGCCATAGGCCAGTCATCTGATACAGCGCTTGATGTAATAACAAAAGGCTACAGTGCTGACATGACACAACAGCAAGCGATAGAACTTGCAAAAAAAGCGATGGAGAAAGCGCTCGGTGAAAAGCCTGTTGCAGAGACCGGAGTATTGGCTGCAAGTGAACACAAGTTTCAAAAGCTTCCACTAGAGAAGCAAAACTAACTTTTTTTATTTTTTTAACAGATTATTCTCTTGCCAAAACTAGAAGTTGGGTTGGATAAACTATCCAACAATTTAAATAATTTAATTTTGGACTCGATGTGTGAAAAAGAGTTCAGGTTCCCAGAATAATCTAGGTGACAAAAGTTCATGGTAGATGTTTCTTGGGCAATCTTAGTTACTGGTTTGACTCTAATTGCCATGGGATTACGTCATGCCCTTGATGTAGACCATATAACAGCTATAGACAATCTCATTCGATTCAATTATCCTGACAAACGAACAAGATGGGTAGGTACTGGATTTAGCGCAGGCCATATGGTTTCAGTTCTTGGCGAGATGATTCTCATCGTGTTTGTGGCCGAGAGCGTGGTCAATAAAGATGGAACGTTTTCCATCTTTACAGGAATAATGGGTGCCTCCGTACTTGGAATTATTGGCATACTCAACATCTATGCGATGAGAAAACACGGTAAAAGTGCAGCAGGCATATTGTCAAGCAAAGTACTTCCAAAGACAAAATTCATGGGAACTATGGGATCATCATTTATTGTGGGAATGATTTTTGGCCTGAGCTTTGATACAGCAACTCAACTTTCTGCAATTGCAGTATCTGCTGCGGCTACAGTTGCAGGAGGAATAGAATATGCGCTTGAAATGATTGCAATATTTGGAATAGGCATGGTGACAATGGATACACTTGACAGTGTACTTTTCAGGGCTGCGTTTATCAAAACTTTGGGAACTAGTGGTTTTAGATATCTTTCTTATGCACTAAGTGCGACCGCGTTAATCATAGCAGTTTCATCGTTCTATGAGAATTTCAGTAATTCAAATTTAATTCCCGAATATACGGGACCGGTCCTAGCAGTTAGTGTGCTAGTTTGTGCCTTCACCTATGCTCGTGTAAAGAAAAACAGGCAGCAAGAAAGTGTATTGAATTAACATTAAATAAAAACTGGAAACTAGGTAACTTAAATGCATAATGTAGTAAAGCTGCTTGGCAAAGTAACCGAACGACATTATCCGAGCAGAGTTTTGACGTTTGAGACTGCGCACATATTCAAAACCCTCCAGCTAATTCATCAAAATCTAAAAGCAAGCAGGGCACTGCTGATGGATGAGATAGGTCTAGGCGAAGGCTCAATTAAGACATTAGTGAAACATCTTAAAATGAACGGTCTAGTGGAAACATCAAACGCGGGAATGAAATTAACAAGCAAAGGGAGTACTCTGTTTTCAAAGATAAACGAGGTAATCCCTGCAGAGGCAGACATACACGAATGCTCCATTACTGTAGGTCGATTCAATCGTGGAATACTTGTAAAAGGACTGGCAAAAGATGTTGGGAGCGGTATAGAACAAAGAGATGCCGCAATAAAGATAGGAGCACTAGGTGCTACAACTCTTGTATTTAGAGACAACAAACTCTTTACATCAGACAAGAGTTATGAGCTTCCAATTAAAGACCAAAAGCTAACTTCCATAGTAACTGAAAAGTTGCACCCAGAAAACGGCGATGTTGTCATAATAGCAAGTGCAGATAGTAAAAAAATTGCAGATTTGGCAGCAAAACGTGCTGCACTTGAAACAATATCAGGCCATGAAAAGCATGCCTAGAAGGCAGGATAAGATCTAGTTGTACTGATTAAATGAATCCAAGGCGTCTCTTGTGCCAGACTTGGTTTTCTGAAACACTTTGGTTATCTGCTCAAATATCCTGTATGCACTTATCACTGATTCTGCCTTGTCCTTGTCCCCTACTGCATTACTTTCTACTATGGCGTATCTTGATACAATCTTTAGGTTTACCTGAAACTTGTCAGCATTTGTCCATTGTAGTATGTATCCTCCATCGCCTTCAATCAATCCTATCCATCGTAGGTCTCCAAACCACTTGCCCACAAGCTTGCTTACAATTTCTTTAATCTCTACAACGGTTGGAACGTATAGCTGCAATACTTGAACAAACTGTAGGTGTTCTCCAGACATTTTTTTGGAAATGCTTTCAAGATCAAGTCTTGATTTTTTCATCATAATAGACCTAAGGCTTTTGCTCAATCGATATCCTGTCTGGCTTTTCTCTACTAATCCAGAAGACTCTAGCCTATGCAACG